>JBIKWC010000075.1:0-27811 GCA_044356535.1 Myxococcota bacterium | reverse complement strand
AGGGGGCGCTCCCCCCTGGACCCCCCGCGTACCGAGGCCGGTCGGATCAAGAGCGACCTCCCAACAGGTCCAGGGTCTCGAGCGTGGCGACCCGCGCAGCTCCAGCGGCGACGAGCGTGCCACCGTCGTGGTCTCCGGGGGCCAGCACCCCCACGGGCACCACCCCGGCAGCGCGCGCGGCCCGTTGATCGTCGGGGGTGTCCCCGAACATCCAGGCCGCCGTCACCCCGAGGCGCTTCAGGGCCTCCTGCACCGGGGCGGGATCGGGCTTGAGCGCAGCGGCGTCCTCGCGCGCCACCACGGTGGCGAAGTGGTGGAGGATGCCCGTCTCTTCGAGGAAGCGCAGCGCCTCGGCGCGAGGGCGACCGGTCACGATGGCCAGCGGCCGGGCGGCGGCCCAGCGCGCCACGGTCTCGGCGGGCACCCGGAGGGTCTCGGTGCGCCACAGGCCGCCTTCGTAGCGCTCCTGGAACCGCGCCGTCACCTCGGGGAGCGGGCGATCGACGCCGCGCGCGGCCAGCATCCGCTGGGTGAGGGCCCAGTCGTCGTTGGCGTTGCCCTTCGCCTTCTCGGCGGCGATGTCGGCGCTCGTCAGGTCCACCCCGTACGACGCCGCCGTCTCGAGGATCGCCTGGCGATAGCTGCCGGAGACGTCGGCCAGCACGCCGTCGAGGTCGAACAACCACGCTTCGGGCGCGGCCACGGCCCGGACGGCAGCCAGCACGCGCTCGGTCACCGCCGGATCCCCGAGGACCGAGATGCGGACGGCGTCCTCGAGCCCGGGGCGCCCGGGGAACGTACGTACCCCGAGCCCCAGGCCCGCCAGCCCGTCGCGCCACCACCCTGCATCCGCGACCCGCGCGAACACGAAGTTCCCCTGGGACGGCGAGACCCGCGCGCCCACCGCGCACAGCCCGTCCTCCAGACGCGCCCGCTCCCGACGGACCGCCTGGGCGTAGGCCCGCACCGGACCGTCTCCCCGGCGCCAGGCAGCGGTGGCGATCTGCAGCGAAGGACCCGCCACGGCGTACGGCGCCCCGGCCGTCCTCAGCCAGCCGATCACCTCCGCGGGGCCGATCGCGTAGCCCACGCGCAGCCCCGCGAGCCCCCACGCCTTCGAGAACGTGCGGACCACGACGGCGTTCGGCAGCGCGAGCGCGGTGGCCGCGAGGTCCTCGTCCGCGAACTCTCCGTACGCGAGGTCCACGAGCACCAGCGCCTCTGGGGCCGCAGCGGCGACCCGCTGCAGGTCGGCGGCGCTCGCTACCCCGCCGGTGGGGTTGTCGGGCGAGGTCACCGCGACCACGGCGACGTCGGAGTCGACGGCGGCGACCACGGCGTCGGTTGGGTACCGCTCGCTGGTCCACGGCACGGTGCGCACCGTGCCCCCAGCGATGCGCGCATAGCGGGGGAGCATCTCGAAGCCCGGGGTGGGCATCAAGAGGGCGCGCCCCGGGAGCATCGCCCTGCAGATCCGGTCGAGGGCGTCGTCGGCGCCAGCGGTGACCAGCACCTGCGCCGGGTCCACCCCCACCCGCTCGGCGATCTCCGCCTCCAGGCTCCGCGCGTCGGGGTAGCGGCGCAGCGCGTCCACGCCGCCTGCCGCCGCCCACAACGCGGGGTCCGGATCTGCACCTTCGTTGCCGTCGAGCCAGCGGTCGATCGGCGCGGCCGACCGGGGGACCGAGTAGGGACGCGTCCCCACGAGCGCGGGTTGCGGTTTCACGGCGCGATCTGGGACAGGGCCATCACCACCACGTCCGTGCCCCCCGCCGCGCGGATCGCGGGGATGAGCCTGGGCAGGGCTGCGCGCAGCACAGCGGCCTTGACCGCGTAGCCGGCGTCCCCGTAGAGCCTCGAGATCGTGGGCTCGCGCATACACGGCAGCACCTTCGCCACGGCCTCGAGCTTCTCGGCGGTGCAGTTCACCTCCACCATCACCCGGTTCCGCGCCTCGAGGACCGCCCCCAGCACCAGCACCAGGTCCTCGATCGCCTGGCGTCGAGCCGGATCCCGAAGGGCGCCGGGGCTGGCGTACATGCGGGTACTGCTCGCGCCGAGCTCGTCGATCACCACCAGGCCGTTCGCGGCCAGCGTCGCCCCGGTGGCGCAGTTGTCCACGATGCAGTCGGCGTCCTCGGGCGGGAACGCCTCGGTGGCTCCGTAGCTGCGCACGAACCGGTCCCCGGCCCCGCGCCGCGCGATCCACTCGCGGGTGGTGCGCTCGTACTCGCTCACGATCCGCAGCGGGCGCTGGGGCAGGGCCCCATCGACCAGGAGCTCCTCGGGGGCTGCGGCCACGATGCGCACCGGGTCGAGGCCGGTGTCCAGCACCTCCACCACGTCCACGCCGAGCTCGTTGCGCCAGTCGGACCCGGCGAACCCCACGTCCCGCGAGCCCTGGGCCAGCATCTCGAGCAGGTTCTGGGGCTTCAGGAGCTTGGCCTCCGCGCCCGGCAGGTCGATCGCGGGTCGGTACCCCCGGGCCCCGAACCGCACGCGGATCCCCGCGGCCCCCAGCAACGCGAGCACGCCCTCTTGCATCCGGCCCTTCGGCAACCCGATCCGCAACACGTCCATGGGTCCTCTCCTGGACCGACCTGGGACCGGCGGGTGCGTGGTGCACGGACGCCGACCCGCGGGGCCGGCGTTCTCGTGGGTGGAGCGCTCGCTCAGACCCCGCCGACCCCGCCGGAGCGGTGATGGTGGTGGTGCTGGTGGTGGCGGGCGACGTTCGTCACGGCCAGGCCGTATTCCGCGGATCGCGAACGGTCGACCCGCGACGTCAGCGACCGCAGGTGCCGCTCGCTGCCTGCACCGCCGCCACCACGCCGCGCACGGTGTCGCCGAGGAACACCGGGTCGACGAGGTCCGCGGTGTCTGCAGCCCGGTGGTAGTGCGCGTTGCGCAGGAGCGCGGTGTCCGTGACCATCACCGCCGGGATCCCGCGGTCCCACAGGGGTGCGTGGTCGGAGAACCGCGACTGGGGGAGGCCGCTGCCGTGATCGGGGATGCCCACGCCGTGGACTGCGCGGCTCGGCGTGGCGGCCGCAGCGGTCGCGATCCACTCGCCCCACGGTGCTGGGGACGGGTCGTCGACGACCCAGTACACGGCGGTGCCGTCGACCCGGAACAGGCCCTTCGGCACCCCTGGCGGCAGCTGCTGGCAGGTGTCGCAAGCGATCCCGATCGACTCGAGCACGAAGGCGGCGGCTGCGTCCGGGCCGCGGTCCGCGAACGCCTGGCTGCCGAACGCGAAGTTGCGTCCCTCGGCGCCGACCGTCGACGGAAACGGCTCCTCCGCGTCGAAGAACACGTACTGCACTGGGGCAGCCGGGCCGAGCTGGCGCGCCACCTCCAACACGCCGGCTACGCCGGTGGCGTTGTCGTCGGCGCCCGGGGTCTCGGAGACGCTGTCGTAGTGGGCCCCGACCCACACCCGCCCGCTGGCGGTGCCCGTGGCGACGAGGTTCGTCCCCTGGACCCGCGACACCACGAACGGCTGGGGCTCGACGGTGAAGCCGAGCGCCACGAGGCGCTCGGTGAGCCACGCGCGGACCTCCTCCCGGCGCTCGGGGGTGCGGCGCGGGCTCTGGGCCAACCAGGTGACGTCGGCCATCAGCCGGTCCCGGTCGGTCTCCCCAGAGGGGGTGCACCCTGCGACCGGCGCGGCGTCGTCGAGCCGCGTGGGCAGCCCCAACGAGCATCCGGCGAGCCACCACATGTCGACCTCTCACCGCTCCACTACCTCCCGCGGTGGTGGACGGCTCGACACCGCCGTGCGATCCTCCGTCCGAGGTGACGTCGTGTTCATCGTGGTACTCGCCGGGTGCAGCCTGATCTCCGGGATCAAGGAAGACCTCGAGGGGCTCACCAGCCCGGTCGTCGCGCAGGGCTGGGTGCTCGGCGTCGAGGAGCCCGACGACCCGTTGCTGGCGCCGCTGCTCGAGAGTGGCGTCGTGGCGCCTGGCACCGGGGTCACGCTGTTCCTGGCCGACGCCACCGCCGCCGACCAGATGGACGAGTCGGGGCTCGCCGGGGCCGCCGTCGACCTCGACGCGGGGAGCACGTCGTTCGCGGTCGCCTCGCAGGGTGACGGGCTGTACGCGCTCGAGCCCGGGCCCGACAGCCCGCCCTACGACGACGGCGCCGCCTGGGTGACCTCGATCGAGCTGGGCGACGACACCACGCGGGCCGTCACGTTCCGCCTGCCGCCGGCAGCGGACCTCGACCTCGACCTCACGCACGGGGCCGGCGAGGCGCTCGCGCTCGACTTCGCCGACCAGGGGTTCCACGCGGCCCTCGTGGTGGTGTTCGACGTGGCGAGCGGCGACCCGACGTACTCGAGCGAGCCCACCTCGGCCGAAGACGTCTACGAGCTCACGAAGAACAAGGACCCGCTGGTGGCGTTCACGGTGCCCGCGAGCGCGTTCCCGGAGCCCGGCACGTATGCGCTGGGCGTGGCGGGGATGCGCCGGGGCGAGGACGGCGATCTCGAGGGCGTGAACACGCTGTTGTCGCGGGGCATGGCCGGCAAGATGCGGTTCTTCCCGCTCCTGGTGGAGTGAGCCGGGATGCTCGGCAACCGGGTGGTGCTGGGGGTGGTGGTCGCTGCTTCGCTCGCGTGTGGCGGGATCTGGACCGAGTCGGTGGCGAAGACGTTCGCGGGGAACGCCGTGGACCTCGAGACTGCGGTCCCCGCCTCCGATCCGCGCCGGGCCGCCGTGGCGGCGATGGTCGAGGACGGGTGGATGGCCGCGCGGGAGGGCCGGGTCGGGCTGGTGGGCGCGATCCCCTTCTCCGTGGCGCTCGACGATGCCGTCGCCGACGGCAGCCTGTCGGAAGGTGAGGTGATCGAGCTGCGGGACGCGTCGAGCAGCTTCCGGACCGGGGAGATCACGCCCGAGCGGCGCGCGGAGCTGCTGGCCATGATGGCCGACGACCTCGCAGAAGAGCGGCTGGAGCGCGGGCTGACGGCGTCAGCGGCCTCGGCGGGGGGCGGCGTCGGCGGGCCGGCGTCGTGGGTGCTCCCGGGCGACCTGCAACGAGCCGTCGAGGGTGCCGGGTGGTCGGTCGTGTCGTGTGAGGACGGACTGGACGGGTCGCTGGCGTGGGCCGACTGTCAGGCCTCGTCGGGCGATCGGTTCGCCACCATCGGGGTCGAGCGGTACCGCGCGTCGGACGAAGCGCGCGAGCAGGTGCCCGATCCGGGCGGGTCCCTGATGGTCGACGGGGCGAGCGTGCTCCGGGTGTCGGTGCTCGACGAGGCTGCCGCCGAGCGGGTCGCCGACGAGCTCGGCCCCAATCTGCGGGACCTGGCGTTGCGCGCCGCCCTGGCCGGGCACGGCTGGACGCTCACCGAGTGCCACGCCGCCACCGAGGCCGGGGTTCGGCAGGAGTCGTGTACCTGGCGCGACCCGGCCGGCCCGGTGATCGAGGCCGAGCTCGTGGTGACGGAGCTCCAGAACGACGAGACCTCCCGGACCCGCGCCGAGGGCATGGTGCACCGCGCTGCGTCGGGCGCCTCGCTGGGCGTGTGGGTGGCCGACCCGCGCCAGGGGATGGTGCTCGCGCAACTGCTGTGGCGGGACGCGGAGCCCTGAAGGCGGGTACGCTCCACCACATGTGGTGCGTCCTGTGGGCAACGTGGGCGGCGCACGGCGGGGAGGTGGCCGTGCGCTCGACCGTGGTGGGGGTGGCGGAGAACGCCAAGGCGGGCGCCGTGGTGGTCGGGCCCGACGGCACGACGACCTGGGTGGAGGGGCTGCAGCAGTGGCCGCCCGAGCTCGCTGGACAACCGGTGGTGGTCACCGGGACCCCGGTGCTCGCCCACGTGGCCCCCGAGGCGGCGGTGGACGAGTCCGGAGCGGTGTCGCAGGGGGTTGCGCCAGGAACGCCGCCGGCTCCCACCCTGGCGCGTGCGACCTGGCGGGCCCTGAACCCGGTGCCTGCAGGCCGCTGGCACGTCGTGTTCTACGACGGGAGCGGCAACCTCACCGAGATCGACGGGAACGGGTCGGAGGCCTGGTACCGGTACGCCCCCGTCACCCCGGAGACGAGCTCGAGCGGCACGTACTCCGGCGGCGCGCCCGCGGCGGGCGACGTGTCCCCGGAGCGGGTGCTGACGTTGTGGGTGTGGATCGAGTCGGTGCGTCACGACCCGGCGGTCGCGGCCCCGCGGCGCGAGAAGGGCACGGGTGCGCTGCAGATCACGACCTCGTTCGGGCAGTCCGACGTGCTGCTGACCCGCGAGTGTGCGCGCGGCTTCGTGTCGCCGGGCGGGTAGCCGCGTTCGCTTGACGGTGTCTTCACGAACCCGCTGCGCGCCCCCGTGTCGGTCAGGGCAGGGAGGTCGTGATGGTTTCGACGCTGCTCGTGGCGCTGTCGTCGGCGCAGGCACAGGAAGGTGCGCGGTTCGAGACGTCCGAGGGCGGAGGGCTCGTGCTCACCCACACCTCCGTCCACGCCACCGTCGAGGTGGGGCTCGCCGTGGTCGAGGTGACCCAGCAGTTCCAGAACCCGTACGACCACCCGATCGACGCCACCTACCTGTTCCCGCTGCCCAAAGACGCGGCGGTGCAGGAGATGTCCTTCACCTGCGGTACGCGGCGCCTCGTGGGCGAGCTGCTCACCCGGGACGCCGCGCGCAAGCGCTACGAAGCAGCCGCCGCCGAAGGGCGCAAGGCCGCGCTCCTCGAGCAGGAGCGGGCGAACCTGTTCCGCCAGTCGGTCTCGGCGCTGTGCCCCGGAGAGACCGTCACCGTCGAGCTCACCTACCTCGACCCCCTCACGGTCGAGGACGGCCGGACCGAGCTCGTGTTCCCCACCACCGTCGGGCCGCTGTTCCGGCCGGAGGGGACCCCGCAGCCGCCGTTCACCACGTTGCCCGCCCACGCGCTCGAGGTGAGCGTGGAGCTCCTGGAGGGAATGCCGGTCGAGTCCGTGTGGAGCGACTCCCACGAGATCGACGTCACCGACGAGGGCGCGTGGGGCGCCACCGTGTGGAACTCCCCGGACGACGCGCTCCCCAACAAGGACTTCCACCTCGCCTGGACGCTCGCCGGCGCGACGCCCCAGCTCTCGGCCCTCGCGGTGCCTCCCACCGCAGACTCCCTCGGGTACGTGGCGGTCACGATCGAGCCGCAGGTGGTCGAGGACCTCGAGGAGCTTCGTCCCCGCGAGCTGATCTTCGTGATCGACGAGTCGTGCTCGATGTCGGGCGCCCCCTTCGAGGCCGCGCGCGAGACCGTCCGGCGGGCGCTCCGCGAGATGCGGCCCGGGGATCGGTTCGATCTGGTGCGGTTCTCGAACGAGGCGTCGGCGCTGTTCGAGGCGCCCGCCCCCGCGACCGCGGCCAACGTGGCGGCGGCCGAAGCCTGGCTCGAGGTGTTCGACGGGCAGGGCACCCAGATGACCCGCGGGGTGGTGAAGAGCCTCACCCTCCCGCACGACCCCGAGCGGCTCAAGCTCGTGTTGTTCGTCACCGACGGGTACATCGGCAACGACGGGGAGGTGCTCCGCGCGGTCGAGGACCACCTGGGCGAAGCCCGGATCTTCTCGCTGGGCGTGGGCTCGAGCGTGAACCGCGGGCTCCTGGAGGGCCTCGCGGAGGTGGGCCGCGGCGACGTGATCTACCAGCTCCCCGAGACGCCCGTCGCGGAGGTGGTCGACACCTTCTACGACCGGATCGCGCACCCGGCGCTGTCGGACCTGTCGCTCGACTGGGGCGGCCTGGACGTGGTGGACGTGTACCCGGCGCGCCTCCCGGACGTGTTCGCGGGCCAGCCGGTGCGCGTGGTGGCGCGGTTCCGCGGGGAGGCCGTGGACACCGACGTCGTGTTGCGCGGCTCGACGGGCACGGAGTCGCTGGAGCTGCGGCGGCCGCTGCACCTGTCGGAGGCCGAGGCGCACCCGGGGCTGCCGGCGGTGTGGGCGCGGCGCAAGATCGCGTGGCTCGAGCGGGACGCGCAGCTGCACGGCGGCGACCCGGAGGCGGCGGTCACCGCGGTGGCGCTGTCCCACCACCTGGTGAGCACCTACACCTCGCTGGTGGCGACGGAGAAGACGCGGTCGTCCTGTGGGCCCACGACCTCGCTGGTGGACGTTCCATCCATGATGCCTGACGGCGTGGTGATGGGGGGACTGCTCGGCGCCTCGGGGCTGGGTGTGGGTGGTGGTGGCACCGGGATGGGCATCAGTGGCCTGGGGACCCGCGGCGCGGGCTCCTCGTCGGTTGGGTACGGCAAAGGCGGCGGCGACTTCGGGGCCAAGGCGGAGGGCGGGATCGGCACCGTCGGCGGAGACCCGATCATCCTCGGCGCCCTGGATCGGTCGCTGATCGACGCGGTGATCCAGCGGCACATGAACCAGGTGCGGTACTGCTACCAGCGCGAGCTGACCAGGAACCCCGCGCTCGGGGGCAAGGTGGTGATGAAGTTCGTGATCGGGCCCGACGGGACGGTCTCGACGGCGGAGGTGAAGACCAGCACGCTGGGGAACGCGGCGGTGGAGTCGTGCCTGGTCGGCCGGTTCCTGCGGATGCAGTTCCCCACCCCGTCGGGGAGCGGGAACGTGGTGGTGAGCTACCCGTTCGTGTTCGCGCCCAACTGAACTCAGAGGGTGGGTGGGTCAGTTCACCTGGCGGCTCCGGCCGGCCCAGTACGGTGCGCGCAAGACGAACTTCTGGAGCTTGCCGGTCGCCGTCCGCGGCAGCGCGTCGCGCAGCTCCACCGAGGTCGGGCACTTGTAGTGTGCGAGCCGGGCCCGGCAGTGTTCCACGAGCTCGTGGGCGACGACGCTGCTGCCGGGGCGCAACACCACCAGCGCCTTGACCGTCTCGCCCCACTTCTCGTCGGGGACGCCGATCACCGCCACCTCCGCGACCGCCGGGTGGGAGGACAGGCAGTCCTCGACCTCGATCGAGGACACGTTCTCGCCGCCGGTGATGATCACGTCCTTCTTGCGGTCCGAGATCGAGACGTACCCGGCGTCGTCCACGCCACCGCCGTCTCCGGTGTGGAACCATCCGTCGACGATGGCGCGGTCGGTGGCCTCCGGGTCGTTCCAGTACCCGGCCATCACCACGTTCGACCGCGCCAGGACCTCCCCGTGGGGGTCGATGCGCACGCGCGCGCCGACCACGGGGGCACCTGCGCGACCGAGCCGGACGGCGCGTTCGGCGGGGGTGAGGGCGTCGTATTCGGCCCGCGACCGGTTGATGGTGAGCAGCGGCGAGGTCTCCGTCAGCCCGTACAGCTGGATCAGCTCCCAGCCGAGCTCGGTCTCGACGCGCTCGATGGTGCTGGTGGGCGGGGGAGCGCCCGCCACCAGGATGCGCGCGGTGCCGTGTCCGGGGGCGCGCCCGCCGCGGAGTCGCTGGGCGTCGAGCACGCTGTTGACGACGGCCGGCGCTGCGCCCAGGAACGTGATGCCGTGCGACGCCACGCGCGCCAGGAGCTCGGCCCCGACCGCCTTGCGCAGCATCACCTGGGTGGCGCCCATGGCGGCGAGCGCGAACGGCATCCCCCACCCGTTGCAGTGGAACAGGGGGACCACCTGCAGGAACCGGTCGCGGTCCGAGACCCCGGCGTGCCACCCGAAGGTCGTGGCGTTCATCCAGAGGTTCCGGTGCGTCAGCATCACGCCCTTGGGGCGGGCGGTGGTGCCGCTCGTGTAGTTGAGCGTGGCGAGGTCGTCCTCCGCGAGGTCGGTGTCCACTGGCGCGACCGCCGAGCCGAACAGGGCGTCGTCGGTGGACTCCCCCAGCACGAACGTGTGCTCCGCGGGCACCTCGCGCAGGCTCTCGGCGAGCTCCGGATCCACCAGCAGGACCCGCGCGCCCGCGTGGGCCACGATCCAGGCCACCTCGGCGGCCTGCAGCCGGAAGTTGATCGGTACCAGCACCCGCCCCGAGATCGTGGCTCCGTACAGGGCGGCGACGAAGCGGGCGCCATTGTGCGCGACGATCGCGACGCGTTCGCCCTTCCCGACTCCGAGGGCGTCGAGGTGCGCAGCGAAGGAGCGCGCTCGCGCCGCGAGCTCCCGGTACGTGAGCGCCCCCCAGCTCCTCGCTGGCTGGTCGGGTTCGTCGACGACGCCGATCCGGTCCCCGTACACGAGCTCGGCGCGGTCCAGGAAGTCGCGAACCGTCAACGGAACGTGCATTCGAGCCCCTTGACCAGGGTACCACCTCGCGCGCCGACCAGGGCCTGGTCCGGGATACCGGCGGGTCGGACGGTGTGACGTGTCCGAATCCGCGCACAGTGGGAAACGGTGGTGGGCCGGGGCGGGAGCTGTGCTCGCGTCGCTGGCCTGTGGTGGTCTTCCCCCGTCGGCGGTGGGTCCGGCGCCGCCCCTTCCGCCGCTCGCGGGTGGGGTGGAGGACGTGGGCCCGGTGCCCACGCAGCTGACCCTGCCTGCCAGGCCCGGTGACCTGTGGGGTGGGGCCCGGGTGCTGGAGGTGGTGAACGGCCAGCTGTACCTCGGCCTCGGTGATCGGGCGTTGTGGGTCTCGCCGCCCGCCGGTCCACCGCGGCGCCTCACCACGGCGACGGCCGACTTCGTGGGGCTCGGCGGCCACGCGGGGCGGCTGGTGTGGGGCACCGAGACGGGGGTGTGGACGGCGGCCCCGGACGGCACCGACACGGCCCAGCTCTACAGTGGCCAGGTTTCGGCGCTGGTCGCGGGGAGCGCCGGGATCTACTTCACCACGCCGACGCACCTGTACGGGAGCCGGGAACTCGCCGCGCCAGCGCCGCTGATCGAGACCCACGTGTTGTTCCCCGGTGAGCTCGCGCTCAACGACGTGCTCGTGGCCTTCGTCGACCACGGCTCCGGTGACGTTTCGGTGTACGACCTGAACGCTGCCGCTCCGACCCGGCTCGCGGCGGGGCTCCGGGGTCCCCACGCCCTCACCAGCGCGGGGACCGGCTTCCTGTGGGTGGAGGGGGAGGCGGACCTGTTGCCGGGTCGGGAACCCGACGCCTTCCGCGCAACGCTCGGACCGAGCGGCTGGGCTCTGGACCGCGTCCGGCTCGACCTCTCCACCGGGGACGCTCGCAGTGCGCACGGCTGCGTCTTCGCGGCCGCCAGCTGCGCGGCCTGGGGTGGGAGCTGGACCCGCTTCGATCACGGCGAGGGCAGCGGCCCGACCGCGGTCCTGGGAGATTGGTTCTACTGGACGGTGATGGACACCGCTGGCGGTCGGCTGGTCCGGGCGCCGCTCGACCGGTGTCCCTGCCTCTCCGCGACCGCTCCCGACTGACGCGGTTCGCGGCTACGCCCCTCCGCACACCAGCGGGTCCAGCGCCCCGAAGAACTCGTCCCAGTCGGTGCACCCGTCGAGGTCCGTGTCCGGCAGGAACGGGTTGGTGCCGTCGGAGAACTCGTCGGTCGCGCGCTGGAAGTCGAGGTCGTGGTCCTCGAGCGGACCCACCAGCGTCGTCCCGAACCAGTAGAGCTCCCACGCGTCGGCGAGGTTGTCGCCATCGAGGTCCCCGAAGACCGCGTCGAAGTAGAACGGGGCGTGGCGCATGCCCCCGAAGGCGCCGGCGTCGGAGGAGGAGCCGTCGGCATCCACCAGGGCTGGATCCCCGGCGTCGATGGCGGGGGAGCCGTTCCGGAGGTGGACGTCCCACTGCTGGGCCGGCAGGTTCGGGTGGTAGGTCTGGAACCAGTTGGCGCTGGTGTCGGCGGTGTTCTGGGGCGGTACCCCCGAAGGCAGCGCGGTCCGAGCGAAGGCGTTGTGGCGGACCGCCGTGAAGACCCCGGCGCCGTTGACCGTGGGGGTGCCCTGGTTGGTGGAGAAGAACACGTTGCTCTCGATCACCGGCGTACCGGCGGCGAGGTGGATCATCGTGTCGAACGGGTCCACGAACGTGTTGTACCGGATGGTGTGGCTGCTGCTCGTGGTCGAGAGGTCGCCGCCGTAGGAGCCCAGCAGCTGGTTGTACTCGAACAACACCACGCCTCCGCCCTGCAAGACCACGGTGGCCGTCGCGGGCGCGCCGCCCCGCACGAGCCGCGCGCCGCGGAACTCGACCACGTCGGGGTTCGCGGGGCTCAGGGTGAGGTTCTTCGAGTCCGTCATCAGGAGCCCTTCGAACCGCGCGGGTCCGGAGACGCTGATGCCGTCGTCGTCCTCGAACACGAGGTCCTCGAACGTGGAGGTGACGATGCCGCCACTCACCGACAGCGACCCGGCCCCCACGTTGTGGACGAACTGTGTGTTCGCGAGCATCAGCTGCGCGTTGCTGGCCTGGAGCGCGCCGGCGGAGCTGGTGCCGACGTTGTCTTCGAACAGGCAGTCCACACACGCGAACAGGCCGCCGCTCACGAACGCGCCGCCGCCGCTCTGGGCGAGGTTGTCGACGAGCTCGAGCCCTTCCCCGAGGATCTGGCTGTTCAGGGCCCGCAGACCGCCGCCCTCGAAAGCGCCCGGCGCGTCGCCGCCGCGCAGCTGGACCCGCGTGAAGTCGACTGCCGTGTTGGTGACCCGCATGACGGTGTTCGTGCCGTTGCCTTCGATGTCGAGGTCGCGCAGCGACAGCCCGGGCGTGGACTGGTTGAACACCGTGCCGGCGGTGGCGCTGGTGATCCTGCCGCGCGCTGTGGCGCTCACGCCATGGATCTCGAGCGTCTTGTTCCGGGTGTCGACGGTGGTGGCGACCGTGGCGTCGAGCACGCGGATCTCGGCGGGGTCACAGACGGCGTCGATCGCGCCCTGCAGGTCGGGGCCGAGCACGTACGGCGCCACGGACGGGACGGTGACCACCTGGCCGGGGAAGAAGTGCTGGCCGACCCCGGGGGTGTCGTCGCAGTCGCCGGTGTTGGAGGCGCGCAGCGGCCCTGGCGTGCAGTAGCGGGGGAGACCGGAGCCGAACCCGTCGCCATCGAGGTCGTCGGCGAACGAGGCGCCGACGACGGAGGGATCGAGGTCATCCGCGAACGTGTCGCAGTCGTCGTCGACGAGCCCGTTGCAGACCTCGACCGCGCCGGGACGGATGCCCGGGTTCGTGTCGTTGCAGTCGCCGCCATAGATCGCGGCCAGCTGCCCCAGGAGGGGTTCGCAGCGCAGGAAGAACGTGCCGGCGCCATAGCCGTCTCGGTCGTTGTCGTCCTGCCAGGGCAGGGTGCCGGTGACGATGGTGTCGTCATCGTCCGCGAACCCGTCGCAGTCGTCGTCCACGCCCCCGTTGCAGAGCTCCTGCGCCCCGGGCTCGATCGCCGCGTCCTGGTCGTCGCAGTCTCCGACGGGTCCGACGTAGCCGGGCGCGCCTGGTTCGCAGAAGGCCTGGAGCACCGTCCCGCCGGTTCCGTCACCGTCCTCGTCCAGGGCGAGCACCTGGGTGCCGCCGGTCCTGGACGGGTCCTGGTCGTCCGCGAGGCCGTCGCAGTCGTCGTCCACGCCGCTGTTGCAGACCTCGGGGGCGCCTGGCTTCACGCTGGCTGCCTTGTCGTCGCAATCGCCCGCCACCGCGACACGTCCCACACAGTACGGGCCGAAGGTGCCGTTCAGCCCGACGCCGTCCCCGTCGCCGTCCAGGAAGCCGAAGGTGGTGCTGGTGAGGTTCGGATCGAGGTCGTCGGCCACGCTGTCACAGTCGTCGTCGACGCCGCCGTTGCACACCTCGGGGCGCCCCGGGGCGCGCGCGGCGTTGGTGTCGTCGCAGTCGCCCCCGACCTCGGCGTGGGTGGCGTCGTCGCAGAACACGGCGGGGGCGATGGTCCCGCCGCCGTCATCGCCCGCGCCGTCCCCGTCGCGGTCGTCCCAGCCAGCCTTCGCGCCGGTGAGGCTCGGGTCGAGCTCGTCCGTCAAGGTGTCGCAATCGTTGTCGACCCGATCACACACCTCGGGTGCGGACGGGTTCGTCGCGATGCGCGTGTCGTCGCAGTCGTTGCCGGGCACCGACAGATACCCGAACCCGAACCCGCAACCCTCCGCGCCGAAGATCTCGAAGAACCCGTCGCCGTCGGCGTCCCGGTACCGGCGCTCGCCGCTCACCACGGTCAGCGGGTCCTCGGCGTCGGACTTGCCGTCGCAGTTGCTGTCGTTGCCGTCGCATTGCTCGGTCGCGCCCGGGAAGATCGCCGGGTCGCCGTCGTTGCAGTCGCCGGTGGTGGTGGCCGCGAAGCCCGGGTCCGCGCAGAACACCCCGAGGAACGTGGAGCCCACGAGGTCCCCGTCGATGTCGGCGTAGAACGACTGCTTGACCGCGTCGGGATCGGTGGACTCGTCGAGGCCGTCGCAGTCGTCGTCGACCCCGCCGTTGCAGGTCTCCGGGGCGGCCGGGTTCACGCCGAACGCGAGGTCGTCGCAGTCGCCGCTCACCAGCACGCGGCCGACCGTGGGCGTGCACTCGACCAGGAACGTGGTGGCGTCCCCGAAGCCGTCGGTGTCCACGTCGGCGTAGGTGAGGGGCCCCACCGCCGGGGCGTCGTCCACGACCAGGTCGCAGTCGTCGTCCACGCCGTTGCAGAACTCGACGGCCGCGGGGCTCCGGGCAGCGTCCCCGGGCGCGCAGTCGAGGGCGTTCGAGACGTAGCCTGCGGGTGGAGCGCAGCGGGCCACGGCATCGGCCGGGTCGCCGTAGCCATCCCCGTCCGCGTCGCGGTACACGCCGTCGGCGCCGTACACGATCGAGGCGTCTGCGTCGTCCACGAGCCCGTCGCAATCGTCGTCGCGGCCGTTGCAGATCTCGGCCACCTGCGGGCTCACGGTGTCGTCTCCGTCGTTGCAGTCGCCGCCAACCGCCACCTGGCCCACCGGCGGCGCGCCGCAGCCGGGGTCACCGACCGGTCCACCGACGCCGTCGCCGTCGAGATCGACGAAGAAGCCGTCCACGAGGTCGTCGTCCGTCGTGTCGACCGAGCCGTCGCAGTCGTCGTCGGCGCCGTTGCAGCGCTCCGGGGCGTTGGGGTACACGTCGTCGTCGGCGTCGTCGCAGTCGCCGGAGCTCGCCCGGTACCCGACCGGCGGGTCGCAGCTGCGGAGGAAGTCGGCGTCGGCGCCGAACCCGTCCACGTCGGTGTCGGCGTACCACAGGGGGGCGTTGACGAGGGAGCCGTCGTCGTCGTCGACGAGGTCGTCGCAGTCGTCGTCCTGGGCGTTGCAGAGCTCCTGCGCGGCGGGGCTGCGGGTGGGCGAGAGGTCGTCGCAGTCGCCCGGGTTGTTGACGTGGCCGGGGAGGGCGCCGCACTGCAGGATGGGGACGGCGCCACGGTCGCCGAAGCCGTCGGCGTCGAGGTCCGGCCACCAGCTGACGAGGCCCGCGAGCTCGGGGTCCGCGTCGTCGGAGAGGCCGTCGCAGTCGTTGTCGAGGCCACCGTCGCACACCTCGGTGGCGCCGGGGCTGCGGGTGTCGTCGAAGTCGTCGCAGTCGCCGCCCTCCAGCGAACGTCCCGCGGGCTGCGAACACGCGGCCACCGCGTCGCCCGACTGGCCGTAGCCATCGCCGTCGAGGTCCGCGAACCACTGGGTCAGGGCTGCGGCAGGATCGGCGTCGTCGAGCAGGCCGTCGCAGTTGTTGTCGAGCCCGTCGCAGATCTCGAGCGCGAACGGGTTGATGGCGGCCAGGCCGGGCTGGCAGTCGAGGTCGTTGTCCACCCACTCCGGGCCGAGCGGCTCGCAGGTGGTCGCCGAGGGGTTCACCGGGTTGCCGAAGCTGTCCCCGTCGTTGTCGAGCCAGTAGGTGGGCGGGTCGATCGGGCGGTCGTCGTCGTCGTCGTCGACGAGCCCGTCGCAGTCGTTGTCGAGCTCGTCGCAGGCCTCACGCCCCTCGGGGTTGGCGGTGGCTTCGGTGTCGTCGCAGTCCAGGCCGTTCGGTGCCTCGCCCGGGCGGGGCGCACACGCTTGCGCGATCGTGAGCCGGGAGGGGTCGCCGAAGCCGTCGCCGTCGTCGTCCACGAACCAGTCGGCGATGGTGGACAGGTCGACGTTCGGGTCCTGATCGTCGAAGCGCGCGTCGCAGTCGTTGTCGACGCCGTCACAGACTTCGCGGGCGTCGGGGTTCACGTCGTCGTCGCCGTCGTCGCAGTCGGTGCCGCCGTCTGCGAGGGCGTCGTACCCGTCGCCGTCGCAGTCGAACGGCGAGAGCGCCGAGCAGTCCTGGCGCACGTTGTCTCCGCAGACCTCGAGCGCGCCGGGCCAGGTGGCGCTGTCGGCGTCGTCGCAGTCGTCGTCGTTCGGGACCGTGTTCGCGGTCCCCGAGCACGCGAGCACGGGCGCTCCCGTGGCACCGAAGCCGTCCCCGTCGGCGTCCTGCCAGCGAATGACGCGATCGGCGGCGTTGTCGTCGGCTACGCCGTTGCAGTCGTTGTCGAGTCCGTCACACAGCTCGGTCCCGCCCGGGAACGCGCTCGCGTACGCGTCGTTGCAGTCGTCGCCGCGGTTGACGTAGCCCGCGGGCACCGCGTTGAGGCAGAACGAGCGGGCGCTGGCCACGTCCCCGAAGCCGTCGCCGTCGCCGTCGACGTACCGCGGCGTGCGGTTGGCGGGGTCGTCGATGGAGTCGTCGTCGTCGTCCACGAGGCTGTCGCAGTCGTTGTCGACGAGGTCGCAGACCTCCGGGGCGCTGGGCCCGACGGTGGGGTCGAGGTCGTCGCAGTCCACGACGAAGCCGTCGCCGTCGCCGTCCTGGTCGTAGTCGTCGGCGCTGTCGCAGTCCGCGTCGACCCCGTCGTACCAGACCTCGAGCTGCCCGGGCCGGATCGCGGCGTTGCCGTCGTCGCAGTCGGCTTCGGCCGCGTCCTCGGGGAGCAACCCGGCCCGCGCGGGGCGTTCGCACGACTGCGCCGCCAGGTCGGCGTCCAACGGCACGAAGCCGTCGTCGTCGCCGTCGACGTACCAGGCCACGAGGTCCACTGCGTTGGCGACGGGGTCGCCGTCGCAGTCCCAGTCGACGGCGTCGCACCGCTCTGGCGCGCTCGGGTTCACGGCGGGGTCGCCGTCGTTGCAGTCGCGCGCGAGCTCGAGGGGGAGGTACCCGTCGGGGACTGCGCACGCCGCCACGAGCTCTTCGGGGTCGCCGAAGCCGTCACCGTCGTCGTCCGCAGCCCATTCGGGCGGCGACTCCACGTCCTCGAGCTCGTCGACGAGGCCGTCGCAGTCCTGATCGGCGCCGTCGCAGATCTCGAACGCCCCGGGGAAGACGGAGGCGTCGCGGTCGTCGCAGTCCTCGCCCCCGGCCTCGACCGTGAGGACGCCGTCCTCGTCGGTGTCGCAGTCCTTGATGTCGGAGTTGTCGTCCTTGCAGTCGGGTCCGCCGAAGCGCACGGAGATCGAGCCGTCGCCGTCGGCGTCCTGGATGCGGTCGACCCACTCCTTCTCGCCGATGTAGGGACAGCCGGCGAGGAACAGGAGCAGGGCGGGCGGGAGGGTGCGCATGAGGCCTACTTGAGCTTGCAGGTGAAGCGACTCGGGATGCAGTCGACCGTCACGGTCTGGCCCTCGGCCAACGTGAACGGCCCGAACGGCGTGCCCTTCTCGGGGTCCTTGGCGTCGAAGAACGCCACCACGGAGTACCGGCCGGGGGACAGGCCCGTGGCCGAGACCGGGCGGCCCGTGTCGTCGAGGATCCGCACCGTCACCCCGCCGCTGTTGACCCGGATGCCCGTGGCCGCTGGGGCGGGTGCGGGGACGGGTGCTGCGACCGGGGCGGGTGCGGGGACGGGGTCCGGGACCGACGGGGGGGAGACCACGGCGGGTACCGGCTCCGGCGCAGGGGTGGGCGGGACGGCCGGCACGGGCCCTGGTCGCTGGGGGCGCGGGTCCTCCGGCGACGGCCCTGGGGTGGGCGCTGGGGTCGGTGTGGGCGCCGGCGTCGCGGGCGCGGGCTCCGGGCGCGGCTCCTCGACGGTGACGGGGACGACGACGGGCGTGGAGCGGGTCCACCACACGCCGACGCCGAACGCGAGCAGGGCCAGCACCGCGAAGCCGCCGACCAGCACCGGGATCAGCCCCAGCCCGGCTGCCGCCACGAGGGGCGCGGCGCTCGACTTCGGCTCGAGGGCGGGCCGGATGACCGTCGCCACGTCGGCGGACGGTGGCGCGAGGTCCAGGGTGGCGTTCTCGCGGTCGGGGGAGGTGGTTGTCCCGGCCGGCGGGACGGCGGTGTTCCCTGCCGCGCCGGGGAGGGTGACCGCGTGCGGGTTGACGGCCACCGGGCTCGCCAGGTTCCGCAGGAAGGCCTGGTTGTTGCCCGATCGGAAGGACCGCTCGAGGAAGTCCTTGGTGGAGTCCGCCTTCGCGCCGAGGGACGTGGCGAGGGCCAGCCAGTCGTCGGTCCAGGGTGACTCGGTGGGCAACACGGCGCCCTGCAGCCAGCGCTGGCGGAGCGTGCGGACATCGGCGATGCGCGCGTTGCGGTCGACCGTGAGCGCGCCTTCGATGGCGGCCACCATGCGCTCGGGGAGGTCAGGGGCGACCTCGCGTACCGGCTTGCGGTCGCCGGTCGACACCTTCATGAACAGCGACAACACGTTCGCACCTTCGAACGCGCGGGTGCCGGTCGCGATCTCGAAGAGGATCGCGCCCAGCGACCACACGTCGGCCCGCGCGTCCACGCCCTTGGCGTCCTCGATCTGCTCGGGGGCCATGTACGCCGGGGTACCCATCGCCATGCCGGAGCGGGTCTTCGAGAAGGAGCCGCCGTCTTCGCTCGCGATGAGCTTGACCAGGCCGAAGTCGGCGACCTTGGGCACGAGCCCGGAAGTGGTGATGGCCACCATCACGTTGGCGGGCTTGAGGTCGCGGTGGATGAGGTTGAGCGTGTGGGCAGCGATGACGCCGTCGAGGATGCCGAGCACGAGCGCGTCGATCTGGGCCACCTCGGGCCGCCGGCTCTCGAGGAGGGTCTCGAGGGAGGGCCCGCGCACGAACTCCATGACGAGGCCCGGGGCGCCGTCGACGTTGACCATGTCCGTGACGGCTACGATGTTCGGGTGCTGCAGGGAGGCCTGGACGCGCCCCTCCTGGTGGAGCCGCCGGGTGAGCGAGGCGCCGCCGACCGACAACACCTTGAGCGCGTGCTGCGTGTCGAGGGTGTTGTGCCGCACGCGGTACACCGCTGCCATGCCGCCGCGCCCGAGGATGCCCTCGACCGTGTAGCGACCGTCGACCACCATTCCTGGCGCGAGGTCGTCCTGGCCTGCGTCGTCGCTCATCGCTGCCCGACGAGCGCAGCCCCGGTCCCGCACCCGACCGCGGTGGCCAACAGGGTCGTGGACAACACCGAGAGGACGTTGGTGGTGGCGCGCTGCTGCTCGATCGCCCCTGGTGCCGCGCCCGTGTCGACTGCGCCCGCGTACACGTTGCTGCGGGCCGACCACGCGCCCACGTACGCGACCCCGCCGATGGCGCCCGCCCCGATGGTGCAGCCGACGAGCGTGTTCCGGCGCCTCGGCACGGCAGGGTACAGCGGCATCGACTCGCCCACGCCCAGGTACGTCGTGGCCTTGGCGAAGCCGGTGTCGTCGAAGAGCTGCACGATGGAGGCGCGGTCCGCCACGCGCTGGCGGGTCTGGACACCGTCGAACGCCACGCTGCCCGCCTTGGGCTCGGGCACCTGGTGCGCCTTCTGGTCGGGCGGGGCCTCGTCCCACACGACGTGCAGGGGGTGTTCGGCCGGCACGAGGTCGGGCCCCGGCACGAACGAAGGCGCCGCTGCCCGCGCCGCGCGCGCGCTCGCCAGGGCGTTGTCCTGGTCTCCGTTCCCGAACAGGTGCAGCGCCATCAGCAGGTGGACCCGCGCCGCGGTGTCTGGGGTGACGGCGTCGCCCATACACGGCAACAGCACCCCGGCCACGGTGTTCAGCCCGTCCCGGAACGCGGTGTCGTCCACGTTCTTCCAGGCGGCCTCCGTCTCGTCGACCGCAGTGTCGAGCTCCGCGCGTGACACCGGGTCCGCGCAGTCCATCGCGCTGGCCGCGCGTCCCACCAGCCAGAACCACACCATGTTCGAACGCCCTCCGCGGCTGGGTCACCCCAGTACCGCCGTTCCCAGGACCGCATTCTGTCACACCGACCCGGCCCTGGTTGTGTCGGTCGGGTTGCACCCCACTTGAACCCAGGAGGTCCGTCCCTATGTTGCGGGGCGCGTCGCGCCGGGAGGAGCCGTTGACCTTCGAAGAGGTGATCGTCGGTTTCGACGTCCGGGTGCGGTTCGATCGGCCTGCGGAGCACTGGGACGAGGAGCGGCGGGACTCGTACCTGCTCCGGCCCGAGGTGCCCGTGCCGCTGTCCGTCGACGAAGCGGTGTGGCCCCGCCCCGGGAGCAGCCTCGCGGAGGGGCGGTTCGAGGTGCTCACCCCCCGCTACTCGAGCCTCGAGGACGCGCTCGCGGCCGCCACCTCCGACGAGGTCGTGGTGGCGTTCAGCCAGTGGCGGGGTCCCGGCGAACCCGAGCTGCCGGCGGGACCCACGTGGCCCATGAAGGTCGACCCGGCCTGGGAGCGGCTCGGCTGGGACGTCGTGGACGGCGTGTTCCCCTCGGGGATCTCGAACTGCCAGTTCCGCCCCGAGGAGGTGCTGCAGTGGCGTGACGGGTGGGCGGAGCGCTTCAACGGCCACCACCTGTTCGACGAGCTCCCGGTGGCGTTCGCCTGGCGCGATCAGTGCGCGAAGCGCGTCCCCGAACACGCGCCGTTCTCGGTGATGGGCCTGTACCTCGTGCGCGCGCCGGCCCCCGTCGGGTGATACCCCCGGCCGCTCGGAGGGACCGTGGCGGGGATCGGCACGCAGGACCTGTTCATCGGCATCGCCGGGCTCATCGGCGCGGGGAAGTCCACGCTGGCCACGGCGCTCGGGCGGCACCTGAACCTGCCCGTCTACTACGAGCCCGTCGAGGACAACGAGTACCTCGCGGACTTCTACGCCGACACCGGCAAGTATGCGTTCGCCACGCAGATCTACCTCTTGAACCGCCGGTTCCAGCAGCACCAGGAGATCATCTGGAAAGGCGGCGGCGCCGTCCAGGACCGCACCATCTACGAAGACGCCGTCTTCGCGAAGACCCTGGTGAACGCGGGGTTGATGGACGAGCGGGACTACCGAACGTACCTCCAGCTGTTCCGGCACATGTCGAACTTCATGTGCCGCCCCCACCTCATCGTGTACCTGGACCTGCAGCCCGAGACCTCGATGCAGCGCATCCGCGAGCGCAACCGCGGGGTGGAGTCCGGGATCTCGCTCGAGTACCTCCGGGGGCTGCACCGCGAGTACGAGGTGTTCATCGGCGAGATCGCGCGGCTGATCCCGGTGATCCGGGTGAGTTGGGAGCAGTACCGGGACGCCGAGGAGATGGCGACGGTGATCGAGCGCGAGTACCTGGGCTCGTCGTTCGTGCGCGAGGTCGACTGGTCTCCGAGCCGGGGGGTCTGACGTGACCCGGCAGGAGCGCGCCGACCGCATCGGCGCCTGGCTCGACGACCACTACCCCGCGGTCCCGATCCCCCTCGATCACTCCGATCCCTACACGCTGCTGGTCGCGGTGGTGTTGTCGGCGCAGACGACGGACAAGAAGGTGAACGAGGTCACGCCGGCGCTGTTCCGGCGCGCGCCCACGCCGGCGGCGCTCGCCGAGGTACCGGAGTCGGAGGTGCGGGACCTGATCCGCCAGATCGGGCTGGCCCCGCAGAAGGCGAAGGCCCTGGTGGCGACGGGCCGCCTGCTGGTGGAGCGCCACGGAGGTGTCGTCCCGCGCACGTTCACCGAGCTGGAGGCGCTGCCGGGCGTGGGCCACAAGACGGCGTCGGTGGTGATGTCGCAGGCGTTCGGGATCCCGGCGTTCGCGGTGGACACCCACATCCACCGGCTGGCGGCGCGGTGGGGGCTGTCGACCGGGAAGTCGGTGGAGCAGACGGAGCGGGACTGCAAGCGGCTGTTCCCGCGGGACACCTGGAATCGGCGGCACCTGCAGGTCATCCAGTTCGGGCGGGACTTCTGTCCCGCGCTGCACCACGACCTCACGGCGTGCCCGATCTGCAGCTGGGCAGCCACGAAGAAGCGCGTCGCCGAGGAGGTCGCCCGCAACCGGGCCCTCCGGACGCGGTGAGGGTCGACCCGGGTCTGGCACCCGAGTCTTCACCTGTTCGTTGCGCAACCGTGACGTTCGCGTGCTTCGATGCGCGGGGAGATTGCATTGTCCTCGCTGCACTTCGAGACACTGACCGTCCTGCAGGGCCTGCTGCTGTTCGCCTGCATCTTCGTCGCCCTCGGGTTCGAGTTCGTGAACGGGTTCCACGACACGGCGAACGCCGTCGCCACCGTGATCTACACGAACTCGTTGAAACCGAAGTACGCGGTGGCGCTCTCGGGATTCCTGAACTTCCTGGGCGTCTTCCTGGGCGGGATCGCGGTGGCCATGGGCATCGTGAAGCTGTTGCCCGTCGAGCTGCTCGTGTCGAGCGGCCAGGCCGCCGGTCTCGCCATGGTGCTCGCCCTGCTCTTGGCGGCGATCAGCTGGAACCTCGGCACGTGGTACCTCGGCTTGCCTGCCTCGAGCTCCCACACGCTCATCGGCTCCATCCTCGGCGTGGGGATCGCACATTCCTGGGCCCAGGGGCACCTGGGTCAGGGCGTCAACTGGCACAAGGCGCAGGAGATCGGGCTCGCGTTGCTGTTGTCGCCCATGTTCGGCTTCCTGGCTGCCGGTTCGCTGCTGCTCGTCCTCCGCGCCCTCGTGAAGGACCGTCGCCTCTACGAGCCGCCCAAGGAGGGCGAACCACCGCCGTGGTTCATCCGGGCCGTCCTCGTCTTCACGTGCAGCGGGGTCAGCTTCGCGCACGGCTCGAACGACGGCCAGAAGGGCGTCGGGATCATGATGCTCGTGCTGATTGGCGTCGTCCCCACCGGCTACGCCCTCGACCTCGCCGCTACGCGTCCGGACATCGAGCACACGATCGCCGCCATCGACTCGATCGAGGCCACCACCCGGCAACACGAGGGTCACGAGGACGCGGGGGAGGCCACCGAGGTGGGCGCGCAGCTCGAAGACCTCCGGGCGCTGCTGCGGGACCGGTCGTCCCTCGAGGAGATCCCCCCGGAGCGCCGGTTCGAAGCGCGGCAGGCCATCCTGCTGGCGGACAAGCACCTGGACGCGCTCTCCGCGAGCTGGGGGTCCCTGTCGGAGACGGAGGCCGCTCAGCTCTCGAAGGACCGCAAGGCGCTGCGCCGCCTCACGGACTACGCCCCGACCTGGGTCCTCGTGGCGATCGCGTTGTCGCTCGGTGTCGGCACCACCGTCGGGTGGCAACGAATCGTGAAGACCGTCGGCGAGAAGATCGGCAAGACCCACCTCAGCTACGCGCAAGGAGCTGCAGCGGAGCTGGTGGCGATGAGCACCATCGGCCTCGCGGGCGGGTTCGGGTGGCCCGTCAGCACGACCCACGTCCTGTCGTCGGGCATCGCGGGCACGATGGTGGCGCAGGGGTCCGGCCTCCAGGGCAACACCGTCCGCAACATCGCCCTCGCCTGGATCCTCACGCTCCCGGTCTGCATGTTGCTGGCTGGCGGCCTGTTCCTCCTGTTCCGCGCCATCCTCGCAGCCACCGGCGGTTGAGTCGGGGGCCTGCGGCGGGAACAGACCGTTCCGCGGAGCGCAGCTACGGGAGGGACCACGCCGCGCGCAGCCGCTCGCGGTCGGCGCTCGTCAGCAGCACCAGCACCGGGTGCGCCGCGGGGTCCAGCCAGTCCACCAGCGTGTCCAGCGCCGGGCGCGCCATCGCCGTGCAGCCGGCGGTCGTCGCCGCGCCGTCGCGTCGCCACACGTGCAGGAAGATCGCCGACCCCGCCGCGGGGACCACCCCGGGCGCCGCGTTGTGGGCCACGAACACCTTGAGCGCGTGCGCAGGGTCGCCCTGCTTCATCACCGCGCGCTGCTCCCACGGCTCGAGGGGACGGTCGCCGTCCACGTGGACCCAGGTGTTGTACTCGGGCCGGGCAGGGTCCTCGACGAACAGGTCGCGGGGTCCGACCCCGTGGTACGGCCATTCCACGCCTGCTGGCGGCGTCGGCGCGTCCCCGAAGGCGTCCCCCAACGCGAACACGCCGGCGGGGGCACGCCCGTCCCCCTCCTGCTTCTGGAGGCCGTCCTGCGGTGGGTGCAGCCCGCGGCCCCACGCCACGCCATGGGTGCCGATGCGCGCGGGCACCTCTGCACCCACCTGCGCCCAGCCTGCGGGGCCCCGGTCCCACCGGGTCACCGCCGCGTGCGAGTCGTCGACGTGGGGGACCACCACCAGGATCAGCTGGCGGGCGTCGTCGGGCACCGGGCCCGCCCACGCGGTGGCGAGGCCCAGGATCACTTCGCGGGGACCACGGTCGGGTGGTCCGCCAGGTCGTGGGCCGGGCGCGCCGGGAACAGGTAGCCCCAGATCACGTCGCGCGCGCCACACATCAGGTCGTAGATGGTGGGGATCACGAGCAGGGTGAGCACCGTCGAGGTGATGACGCCGCCGATCACGGCGCGTCCGAGCGGGGCGCGGAAGTCTGCGCCTTCGCCAGCGCCGATGGCAACCGGCAACATGCCCGCGACGATGGCCACGCTCGTCATGACGATCGGCCGCAGCCGGGTCCCGCCGGCCTCGATCAGGGCCTCCTTGCGCGACTTCCCGGCGGCCTCGGCCTGCTTCGCGAAGTCGATGAGGAGGATGGCGTTCTTCGCGACGATGCCCATCAGCAGGATGACGCCGATCATCGACATCAGGTTCACCGTCGAGCCCGTCAGGAACAGCGCCAGCATCACGCCCACCAGCGACAGCGGCAGCGAGGCGAGGATGGCGAGCGGCTCGAGGAAGCTGCCGAACTGCACCACGAGGATCAGGTACATCAGCAGGATGCCGGCGATCATCGCGCCGAACATGCGTGAGAAGACCTCGCTCTGGTCAGCGGCGTCCCCGCCCTGCGCCACGCCGTAGCCCGGAGGCATCTGCATCGCGGCCACGCGGGCGTCGATGGCGGACACGACCTCGGACAGCGGCACGCCGCGGGCGTTCGCCTCGACCGAGACCACGCGCTTGCGGTCGATGTGCTCGATCATCGCGGGGCCCTTGGACGCGCGGACCTGCGCCACCTGGCCCAGCGGGATGGTGGAGGGACCGCGGGGCCCCATCACCATCAAGGGCACGGCGGCGAGGTCTTCGGCGCGCTGGCGGGACGCTTCGGTGAACCGGACGCGCACGTCGCGGGTCTCGCCGCTCGGATCCACCCAGTCGCCCACGTCGATGCCGGCGAACGCGGGCCGGAGGGCCTGGGCCACGGCGCCGACCGACAAGCCGAGGCTCGCGGCCAGGTCGCGGTCCATCTTGACCTCGAACTCCGGGCGCTGGCCACGGGACGACAGCCCCACGTCGACGGCCCCGGGGATGGTGGCGACCTCGTCCTTCAGCTTCAGCGCGATCTCGGTGAGCACGTCGGTGTCGGGGCCCGACAGCTGCACCTGGATCTGCTTCTGCGGGCCGAACCCGCCGGAGACCGACGCCGAGACGCCCGCCAGGCGGTCGACCGACGCGGTGAGCGAGCCCGACAGGTCCTCCTGGTGGATCGAGCGCTCCTTCTTGGGCACGAGGCGCACGTACACCTTGCCCTCGTCGACCGTGCCGCCGTCGCCGCCGACCGTGGCGAACGTGTACATCACGTGGGGATCGGCGCTGATCACGCGGACCACCTCCTCCATCTTCTCGCGGGAGTAGGTGAGCGAGGCGCCGGGCGGGAACTGCAGGATCATGTCGAACTCCGACCGGTCCTGCCGGGGGAAGAACGACGACCCGACGAGCCCGCTCATGGGGAGCGCGAGGGCGGCGACGAAGGTCAGGACCGCCAGGCCCACCATCGTGAACCGCCAGCGGAGCGCCCAGCCCACCACCCGCTCGTAGCGGCGGGTCCAGCGCTCGAACCAGCGGTCGAACGCGTTCACGACGGCGCCGATCATGCCCTTGCGCTCGCCGTGGGCGTCCGGGTCGGGCCAGTACGCCGACAAGCTCACGAACAGCGACACCATGACGGAGGCCGCGATGGTGAGGGCCATCGGGCCCATCCACTGCTCGGCGAGGCTCCCCATGAACGCCACGGGCACGAAGACGACGACGATGGAGAAGGTGGTGGCCGCGACCGCGAGCCCGATCTCCGCCGTGCCCTCGTGGGCGGCGGTCGTGTGGTCCTTGCCCATCTGCATGTGCCGCACGATGTTCTCGCGCACCACGATGGCGTCGTCGACGAGGATGCCGATCGCGAGGGACAGGCCCAGCAGGGACATCGTGTTCAGCGTGTACCCGAGCGCGAGGACGGCGATGAACGCCGCGATGACGGAGACGGGCAGCGCCAGGCCGGTGATGACCGTCGACCGCCACGAGCCGAGGAACAGGAACACCACGAACACGGTGAGGAGGGCGCCCTCGACGAGGGTCTTCTCCACGTCCCAGACGGACTCCGCGACGCGCTCGCCGGCGTCGCGCACCACGGTGAGCTCGACGCCCTCGGGCAGCTCCGCCTCGAGCTCGGCGACGCGCTCGAGGATGCGCTCGGCCACGTCGGTGGTCGACGCCCCGGAGGCCTTGATGATCTCGATGCCGACAGCCTCACGACCGTTGTACAAGGCCGCGGACCGGGCCTCCTCCGTGCCCGCCGACACCGAGGCGACGTCGCCCAGGCGTACGAGGCGGCCGCCGGAGGTCGCCACGGTGATGGCCTCGAACTGCTGCGGACCGTCGAGCCGGCCCTGGAGCCGGATCGTGGACTCGCGGCGGTCGGAGGTGAGCGCACCCACGGGCGCAGCGAGGTTCGAGAACTGCAGCGCCTGGACCACCTGGCCCACGGACACGCCGTTGGCCTCGAGGGCCTCGGGCCGCAGGGCCACCGTGAGCTCGGGCGCGATGTCGCCGACGATCTTCACCTGGGCCACGCCCGCGAGGCTCTGGAGCTCGCCGGTGATGCCGGGATCGGCGAGCTTCGTGAGCTCGGCCTGGCCGTAGCGGTCCGACGAGAGCGTGACCGACACGATCGGGAAGTTCTGCGGGTCGAACCTGATGTAGAGCGGCTCCTCCATCTCGGGCGGGAGGTCCGCCCGGATCTCGGAGACCTTGTCGCGGAGGTCCTGGGTGGCCTCCTGGAGGTCCTTCTCGAAGCCGAACTCGACGATGAGGATGGTGTAGTTGTCGAGCGCCTTCGACGTGATCTTCTCGACCCCCGAGATGCCGGTGAAGGCGTCCTCCAGCGGGTCCACGACCTCGCGCTCGACGGTGGCGGGGCCGGCGCCCGGGTACAGCACGCTCACCGCCACGATCGGCGGGTTCACGTCGGGGAACTCGTCCGTCTTCAGGAAGAACAGCGCGAACAGCCCGAACACCACGAGGGCGATCATGCTGACCACGGTGACGACGGGCTTGCGGATGGAGAAGTCGCTGATCCACATGGCTCACCCCTCCTGACCGGCGGGCGCCGGCCGGGTGTCTGCAGAGCGTTCGCGCACCTCGACCGCGGACCCGGAGGGCACGTCGCGGGCACCGGCGAGCACCAGGAGGTCTCCCTCGCTCACGCCCGACACGATCTCGACCGTGTCGGAGGCTTCGTCGGCGAGGCCGAGCTCGACCTCGACCCGCGTCACCTTGCCGCCAGCCACCACCAGGACCCACGGGCGGGGCCCATCGGTGTCGACGGCGTCCGTGGGCACCACGAAGCCGTCGCGGCGC
Organism: Myxococcota bacterium; assembly: GCA_044356535.1. Lineage (GTDB taxonomy): Bacteria > Myxococcota_A > UBA796 > UBA796 > JACKER01. The sequence goes on along the minus strand of JBIKWC010000075.1, from coordinate 130 downwards.
TCGGTGGCCACGCGGCCCTCGGCGAACAGCCCGGACAAGAGCTCTCCACCTTCGTTCGGGATGGAGACGAGCACGGGGATCTGGCGGGACACCGGGTCGACGGCGGGCGCGATGCGATCCACGCGGCCCA
>JBIKWC010000074.1:0-27990 GCA_044356535.1 Myxococcota bacterium | reverse complement strand
CCCCTGGGCGGCAGAGGTGTACGCTCGTGCTGGCGAGAGCGGCGCATCCAAGCGGTTGGGCGCGCTGGCCATGCTCGCCACGGTCCTGCTTCACGAGCTGTTTCACTGTATGGGGTTGCCCGACCACCCGACCTGTGTCCCGCCCATTTGTGAAGGCGACAGGAGAGACTTCCGTTCCCTTCCCGACGCGGTCTGGGACGTGCGCGAGTGGCCTGACACGCATCGTACCCCACCGGGACTCTCCTGCTCGCTCATACACATGATGTCCAACGGATTCCTCTTCCGACTGTCTCAGCGTGTCAGTTCCCTTTCCGGCGATGGCTCTTGTGAGGTTGACCCGGCGGAGGTACCGTGGGGTTCGGGAAAGAGCCTACCAGGCCAGTCGTTCAACCGCTGCCGCGATTGGGCACGTTCGGAGTACGGACCTTTTGGGCAGCGATACATGCTGCGTGGCACTGGATGCGACCGCGCGCCTCCCTCCAGTCTTGGAGGTCCTGATGTAGGCTTGCCGATGGTCCGTACGGACGGGTTGTTGTGACCCATGATGTTTTGGGCGTTCGGCCGCTCTATGGACTGGACGGACGAGTGGGTGGCCACGCTTCCGTCCGACCTCGACCAGGCGTGCTGGGTGGCGGAGTTCGAGCCCGGGGTCCTGGCAGCGCCCCTCGAACCCTGGCGGGCCATGGTCGAAGCCTGCGGAGCGCCCGTCCGCACCTGGAAAGGGGCGCCGCCGGCCCCGCTCTGCGTGGAGTTCTGGGAGAACTACATCTGGTCGGCGCGTCAGCTGGATCCGTCGATGGCGGACCCGCTGGCGATTCAGGCGCCCACGGTCTGGGATGCGGAGGGTCGTCGCATCGCCGAGGAGGTGCTGGTCCTGGTCGAGGACTGCCGGGGACCGGGACCCTATCCGGCGATCACCCGGCCGCTGCCGCCCGACGCCCGGGCGGTCCTGGAGGCGTGGCACGCGCAGTCCCTGCAGCCCACCGCTGACTGGGTGCGGCCGTCCCTGCCGTGTCCCAGCCGGGAGGGCGTCGGAATGCCGCCGCCTGCAGCGGCCCCGCGGGGCCCCGTGTCGGTGGGTGGTTGCGCGTGCGCGTTCGACATCGCAGACCCGGAGACCGCCTACGACCTGGCCACGTACGTGGTCGACGTGCGGGCCGAGGTGGAGTCCGCGGACACCACGGTCGTCCACGTGCTGCGCGACGTGAAGGGCAACTTCGCGGGTCGGCGCAGGGTGCTGACCGACCCCTACGTGGGAACCGAGTGCGCGCTCGACGCCGTCCACCACGACGGTGCAACGCTGACGCTGTTCCTGGATGCGGAGGCTGGGCGGCGTGACCAGGTGGTGGTGGTGAGCGCGTGCACCGTCGCGGTGCGCGGGGATCTGGCGGTGGAGCCGCGTCCCGCGTGGGAAGACACGGATCAGCTGTGGCATCGCCGCGCCTACGAGGACGTGCTCGCGCAGGGCCTGCGGCATGCGACCACCGAGCTCGTGGAGGAGTACGAAAGGCTGTCGTATCTGGAGTGTGGCCGGTTGTCCGGGATCCCGGTGACACCGTCGATGTACCGCCCCCTCCCGGTCTCCCCGCCGGAGTGGTCGGCCGAGCAGCTGCGGCTCCGGGACGACGATCCGCGCGTGTACGGGGAGTCCTGTCCGCGGGTCCCGGAGGACTGCATTCCCCCCCGGCTTCCGGGGCCGCCCTTCCCGAGGCCCGGAATTGGGGACTGACCTCGAGGACGGCACGGCAGGCCAGCGGGCAGAGCGCTGGCGTGTCGGTCCACCGACCCCGGCGGGTGGGTGGTCCGAGCGTTAGCCCCCCACCGGGAGGCAACGAGGCCGGGCTCGATCGGCGGGTGCGCATCCGCACGATCCTCGCGGAGGGGACGGCGGGACAGGTGGTGGTCGTGACGGGTTGGATCCGCACCTCGCGGTTCTCCAAGAACGTCAGCTTCCTGAACGTGGGGGACGGGAGCACCCCGAAGACCCTGCAGATCGTGTTGCCTGCGGACACCGCCGAGGCCCTCAAGGCCCGGCTCGGCGTGGGCGCCGCGGTGCGGGTCGAGGGCACGGTCGTGGTGTCGCCGGGGGCCGAGCAGGCCTTCGAGGTCGCTGCCAGCCGGGTCGAGGTCGTGGGCGACTCCGACGCCTCCGCGTACCCCAGGCAGAAGAAGGCCACGTCCCTCGAGTTCCTGCGGACCGTGGCGCACCTGCGCCCGCGCAGCAACACCGCAGACGCGTCTCGGTGGTCGGGGTCATGACCGCTGCCGTTCGTACCGGATCCACCTCGTCGCACGTCTTCGGTCTGCGCCTGCAGCCGTGGGCCGTCCGGCGGTGTTGGGGGCTGTGCGGCCCCGTAGGCTAAGGTCCGGCCCAGGAGAGCGATGCCCGCGCGCGACCATCCGCCCCGCCTGGGGTCGTTCGACCTCGAGTCGCCGATCGCTCGCGGCGGGAACGGTGAGGTGTGGCGCGCCCGCCACCGCGGCAGCGGCCAGAAGGTGGCGGTGAAGGTGCTCCGCGGCGAAGCGGCGTCGGCGCCGGGCGCGGTGGCCGCGCTGCGCGAGGAGGTGCGCTCGATCGCCGCCCTGGATCACCCGCGGGTGGTGCAGCTGCTGGGGCTCGGCGACGCGGGCGAGGGCCGGCCGGCCGGGGTGGTGGAGGGGGCGCCGTGGTTCGCGATGGAGCTGGCGACGGGCACGCTGGCGCAGGGGGTGGACACCTTCGAGGAGCTCGTCGCCGCGCTGGAGCAGGTCCTGGCGGCGCTCGCGCACGCGCACGCCCGCGGGCTGTTGCACCTCGATCTGAAGCCCGCGAACGTGCTGCTGGGCTGCGTCGGCGCCGATGACGAGGTCGAGCTCGGACGGGTGGCGGGGCTGCGGCTGTCCGACTTCGGCATCGCCCGGCGCTGGCGCGCGTCGACCGGCAGCGGGTCGCCGCAGGGCACTCCGGCGTACATGGCGCCCGAACAGCTCCGCGACGAGGCGCGGCGCTTCGGCCCGTGGACGGACCTGTACGCGCTGGGGCACGTGGCCTGGCACCTGGCGACGGGGCGGCGCGCGCTGTCGGGCTCGCTGACCGAGGTGATCCGCCAACAGCTGGCCGGCGTGACGCCCGAGTTCACGCCGCGGTTCCCGGTGCCCGCGCGCCTGGTGAGCTGGCTGCGCTGGTGCCTGGCCCGCGCGCCACACGAGCGGCCCCAGAGCGCGGCGGAGGCCTGGTGGGGGCTGCGCGACCTCACGGGCGACGCGCACACGCTCGACACGGTGACGCTGGGGGACCCGGACCCCAGCGGGGCCGCGACGTGGGTGCCGGACGACCCGCTGCCCGCGGCTGCGCCGACGCCCCAGTCCATGGAGGTCGTGACCTGGACGCCGCCGCCGATGCGCGAGCCGCCCCGACGGGCGGAGGCGTGGGGACGGCTGCGTTGGCTGCCCGACGCTGGGCTCGACGTGCTTGCCCTCAAGCCGGCCCGGCTGATGGGGCGCGACGAGGAGCTCGCGGCGCTGTGGACGGCGGCCCGGGAGGCGAGCGAGGGTCGGCCCCGGCTGGTGCTGCTGGACGGCCCGCCGGGCAGCGGCCGGCGGCAGCTGGTGAGCGCGCTCTCGGAGCGGCTGTGCGAGGCGGGGGTGGCGTCGATCCTGCGCGTGCGCGCCGACGACGACGGCCCGGGCCCCGCGCTGCGCCGCTGGTGCCAGGCGACGGACCTCACGGAGAATCGGCTGCGGGAGCGCCTGGAGGAGGCCTTGCGGGGCGCCGGCGAGGCGGAGGACTGGCGGATCGACGGGCTGGCGGCCTGGCTCGACGGGCGGCTCAGCTCCGCGCCGCCAGCGCTCGCGGCCCTGCTGGGCGGCGCGTGGACGCGGCGCGCGCTGCTGGTGGTGGTGGAGGGGGCGTCGACGGACGCCGCCGCGTGGGTGGGAGCGCTGCTCGACGCGGTGGGCCCGCTGCGGGTGCTGGTGGTGTGGGTCGAGCCCGGCGCCGGTGCGGCGGCGTTCGGGGACCACCCGCGGGCGACGACGATGACGCTGTCGCCGCTGTCGCCGCACGCCATGGAGGGGCTGCTGCGCGCCTGGTTCGGGCTCGCGCGGTCGCTCGCCGACGAGATCGGCGCAGCCGCGGGCGGGCTGCCCGAGGTGGCGGCCCAGGCGGTGCACCACCTGCGGGCGCGAGGGCAACTGCGGCCGGGGTCGGGCGGCCTCGAGCGGTCGGGCGTGGGGCCGATCGGGGAGGCGCGCCCCGACGCGTTGTGGTTGGCGCGGCTGGAGGCGGCTGCAGACGAGCCGCTGGTGCGGGCGCTGGAGGCGGCCGCGGTCGACCGACGCGGGTGGACGGCGGTGGAGCCGCTGCGGCTCGAGCCGCTGCTCGCGGCGGGCCTGGTGCAGCGCGGCTCCGAAGGGTGGTCGTTCGTGGGGGCGCACGCGGCGGCGGCCCTGCGGGAGCGGGCCCGCGCGTGCGGGAGGCTGCGGCGGTTGCACGCGGCGGCGGCGGAGGAGGAGGTGGAGCCGCACGCGCGGGGCGCCCACTGGCTGGCCGCGGGCGAGCCCGATCGGGCCGTGGAGGCGTTCCTGGCGAGCGCGCGGGCGCGGCACGCGGCGGGCGCCTTCCGCGCCTCGGCGCTGTCGGCGGAGCAGGCGGCGGCGGCGCTGCAGCAGGCGGGGGCGCCGCCCGCGGACCCGCGCTGGGCTGCGGCGCGGCTGGCGTCTCTCGAGGCCAGCGCCGGGCGGGGCCTGGTGGCGGAGGTCCGCGCTGCGGTGCCCACGCTGCTCGACGACGCGCGGCGCTTCGGCTGGGCCGACGCCGAGACGCGATCGATCGAGCTCCGCGGCTGGCTCGCGCACCTGCAGCACCAGAACGCCGAGGCCCAGCTCGACGCGGTCGAGGCGGCACGCCGCTGGGCCGCGCAGGGGCGGCTGGCGGAGCAGGGGCGGGCGCTCACGTTCGAGGGGCTCTACCGGCTGGCGAGCGGCGACGCGGCGGGCGCGCTCGACCGGCTCGACCGGGTGCTACCGCTGCTCGAGGGGTGCGGGGAGGCGCGCTCCTCGCTGGTGACGGCGCGGGTGGCGCGGGCCAATGCGCTCCAGCGCCTCGGCCGCCTCGACGACGCGCTCGGTGAGCTGCGGGCGGCCTACGCAGCCTCGGAGGGCGACGCGACGACGCGGTCGCGGGTGTGTCGACAGTTGACGGCGACGCTGCTGCAGGCGGAGCGCCCGGGGGAGGCGCTCGCGTACGTCCAGGAGAGCGCGCGCCTGGCGCGGCAGGGGGGCGCGCTCGTGGCGCTGACGCACACGTTGAACCTGCAGGGGGAGGTCCTGCGGCAGACGGGCCGGCTCGCCGACGCTGCCGCGGCCTACCTCGAAGCGGTCGACCTGGCGCAGCGCCAGGGGGACGCCGCCTTCCACCCGTCGCTGAACCTCGCGCTGACCCTGCTGTCGATGGGGGAAGACGACGCGGCGCTGGCGCGGGCGGAGGCGCTCGAGCCGGGCGACCATCGCCTGGAGGCGCTGGTGCTGCGGCTGGTCGTCCTGGTCGCGCACGCCCGGCGCGGTCGGTGGATGTCGGCGCGCGGGCTGGCGCGCGACCTGCTGCCCGCTTTCCGGGCGGTCGGCGCCCGCGACCGCGACCTGATCGTCCTGGTCGAGCTGGGCCTCGCGGTCGACGACCTCGACCCGTCCGTGCGGGCCGCGCTGCAGGACGTGCGCGACGCGTGGTGAGCCGACGTCCGAAGCGTGCAAGACGAACCCGTTCGCCCGAGCCATGGTGGGTGGAGGAGGCACCATGCGACTCGGCTACGTGATCGTGTACACCCCGGACGTGAGCGCCGCGCTCGCGTTCTACGAGCAGGCGTTCGGGCTCCGGCGGCGGTTCCTCCACGAGGCCGGCGACTACGGGGAGCTCGAGACCGGAGCCACCGTCCTCGCGTTCGCCCACGAAGGCCTCGCCGCCCAGGGCGGGCTCCCGATCCGAAGCAACCGCAGCGAGGAGCCCGCAGCTGGCATGGAGATCGCTCTGGTCACGGAGCAGGTCGAGCTCGCCTACCAGGTCGCCCTCGACGCGGGCGCGGTGCCGGTGCACGGACCCGTCCGCAAGCCCTGGGGGCAGGTGGTGGCGTACGTCCGCGATCGGGACGGGGTGCTGGTGGAGTTGTGCTCGCCCGTCGCGGGCTGATGGCGCTGTTCGGGAAGGCTACTTGCCGGGCTTGCGCGCGCGCTTGAGCGCCTCGAGCTGGTCGCGTGCGTCCTGCTCGGCGGCGGCGCGGCCCAGGGCCTCCGCGCGGCCCCGGATGCTGTTGCCTTCGGCGTCGAGGTAGCCGGGGTGGGCGCGGCGCTCCAGCGCGCCGACCGACTCCCGCACGCTGTCCAACGCGCGGGCCGTGGCGTTCTCGGACAGCCCGCTCGCAGCCTCCTGGACCTCGAGGGCGACCTCGGCTGCCGCCTGCTGGGCCAGCGCCGTCGTCTTCTCGCGGCCGAGGGCCACCACGGCCGCCTCCGCCGCCCGCAGCGCTGCCTTGCCCTCCTCCACCTGCGCCGCCAGCCCGAGGAGCTGCGCGGAGGAGGTCTCGAGCTGCGCCGAGAGCTCGTCCCGGCGGACCAGCAGCACCGTCGCCGTGTCGTCGTCGCCTTCGTCGACCGCCCCGGTGAGCGCGTCGAGGACCTGCTGCAGCTCTGCTTCGGAGCCCTGCAGCCGCGCGGCCGTGCGGTCGCGCTGCACCACCAGCCCCGCCAGCGTGGAGCGCTGCGCCTCCAGGCGCGCCTTGCCCTGGTCGATCGCGGACTCGAACACCGCCTCGGCGTTGTCGCGCTCGAGCCCGCCGACCACCGCCTCGGCGCTGTTCTTCAGGGTCCCCTTCACCAGGTTCCCCAGCCGATCGAAGCTGGACATCCGCCCTCCCGCTCCCTCCGTACCCCAACGGGGGCGCTGCGGGTCAGCCCGCTGGGATCAGCGCGCGCGGACCCCCGAAGGCGCCGACGTCCGACCGCCCGCCGCGCAGATCCAGGATCGCCGGGTCCCCGGCGTCGATCAGCGGCGAAGCGGGCTGCGGCTGCTGGGAGTAGGGGTAGAACAGGGGATCCTCGACCATCCCGGTCCACGGCACGGCCGCGCCGGTGCTGTCGAAGAGCGGGGTGCTGGGGCCGAAGATGTCCGTGTACGTGATCGTGGTCGCGGACCCGGCGCGCAGCTCGGCGTCGGCGACGTCGTTGGCCAGCACCACGTTGTTCACCACGCCTGGCCCGGGGGCCTCCAGCACCACGAACGGGCTCGCGAGACCGGTGTTCTCCGCGAAGGTGTCGTTCACGATGCCCGACGAGCCCTGCGCCGACACCACCGCCGCCGCCCCCGCCGTCTGGAGGTCGTTGCCCGAGAACAGCGAGCTCTCCACACCGAGCGCGGAGTAGGACCGCAGCCCGAACACCTCGCCCGTGGTCGACGCCAGCTCGTTGTCGAGGAGCTGGGCGCGGAGCACCGTGGAGGGCGCGATCAGGTCCACGATGCCCACCGTGGAGGCCCCGCTGATCTCGGCGAGCCGCACCGTCACGCCCTCGAGCGTACCCGCCACGGTGCCCAGCAGGTTGAACGGGGTCGACGGCGTCGCGACGAACGCGTCGAGGAACAGGTTGCGCAGGTACACGTTCGTGGCGCTCGACACCAGGAAGTCGCCACCGGTCGCCCCCACCGTGAGGTTGCCCAGGTACGAGTCCTCGATCGTGAGCGGGCTCGCGTTGTTGTAGAAGAGCCCGAGGCCGTCCGTGGCCGGACCCACCACACCGTCGTCCTCGGCGAGGCGGAACCGGCGGACCGTGAGCTCGCTGCCCGAGTACTGGTAGCTCACGAGGCCGTAGCAGAACGCGCCGCATCCCAGGTTCTTCGCGGTGACGTCGTTCAGGTCGAGCTGGGCGGCGCCGCTCACCTGGATGAGGGGCTCCACGTTGCGGCCGTCGAGCGTGACGTTCACCAGCCGGGCGTGGCCCGCGCCCGCCACGAACAGCCGCGCGCCGTTGCCGGTGGACAGCGTCACGCCGGGGCCGGTGCCCACCAGGTCGAGGTCCTTGTTCACGGTGACGAGGCCCGTGTAGGTACCGGGCGCGATGCAGATCGAGTCACCCGGCAGCGCCGCGGTGATGGCAGCCTGGATCGTGGCGTGGTCGGCGGGGACGTCGAGGTCGCCGGGAGCGTCGCCGCCGGAGCAGTCGTCGTCGACCCCGTTGCAGCCGATCTCGTGGGCGCCCGGGTACACCTCGGGCCGGCCGTCGTTGCAGTCCGTCCCGTCCACCGCGTACCCGTACCGCGTGGTGAGGCAGCTCGGGGAGCTGGAGGCGCTGCCGAAGCCGTCGCCGTCGTTGTCGCGGTGCCACGTGGTGAGCGGCAGCCCCTCGTCGGCAGCGCCCGAGCAGTTCTGGTCGGCGCCGTCGCAGACCTCGACCGCGCCGGGGTTCACGGCGTCGTCGTCGTCGTCGCAGTCCGAGGCGTCCGACACGGTCCCGACCGGAGCCTCGCAGGCCGTGACCGCTGCCACGAACGGGTCGCCGTAGCCGTCTCCGTCTCCGTCGACGAACCAGTCGGTGAACACCAGGCCATTGTCGGCGACGGTGTCGCAGTTCTGGTCGGTGCCGTCGCAGAGCTCCGGGGCGCCCGGGTACGTGGTGGCGGCGGTGTCGTCGCAGTCGCGGTCGTCGATCGAGGTGCCCGGGGGCTGGGCGCACGCGGAGATCGGACCCACCGCGGTGCCGAACCCGTCGCCGTCGTCGTCGACGTAGTAGTTCTGGAACGAGAGGCTGTCGTCGGGCGCCCCGTTGCAGTCCTGGTCGGCGCCGTCACACACCTCGACCCCCCCGGGGAAGCTGTCGGAGGCGCTGTCGTCGCAGTCGCCGCCGGTCCCGACGTACCCGGTGGGGGCGGCGCACGCGGCCAGCGACACCAGGTCGTCCCCAAAGCCGTCGCCGTCAGCATCCTCGAAGAACGTGGTCAGGACCCCTTCGTCGGCGTTCCCGTCACAGTTCTGGTCCAGGCCGTCGCACACCTCGGTGACGCCCGGGTGGATGGCGACGTCCCCGTCGTCGCAGTCGGTCGACGCGGGGAAGCCGTCACCATCGACATCCGGGTCGGTGTCGGTGTCGGTGTCGGTGTCGGAGTCGGTGTCGGAGTCGGTGTCGGTGTCGGTGTCGGAGTCGGAGTCGGAGTCGGTGTCCGTGTCCGTGTCCCCGTCCGCATCGGTCTCTCCGTCCGTCTTGTCGCCACCACACGCCACGAGCATCGACAACATCGCCAGGTACCGCATCGAGCGCCTCCGCCCTCTCCGTGACCGGGCGGGCGCCGCTCCACGAGGCGGCGTTACCGACCGTTACCCTGCGGCCGGTTCAGGTTTCGTTTCACGGGTCGTTTCACGGGCTGCAGGTTCGGGCGGGAACGTTGGTCCGGCGGGCACCCGCTGCTGGCACGGCGCCTGCATCAGGGTGGGCAGGAGGAACCATGACCATCGAAGCCTTCTTTGATCCCCGCACCTGGACCCTGACCTACCTCGTGTGGGACCCGACCACGAAGGACGCGGTCGTGATCGATCCGGTGCTCGACTACGACCCCAACCGCATCAAGGTGTACGACGAAAGCGTCGACAAGGTCCTCGCGCGGGTCGCCCAGGCGGGCCTCACGCTGCGCTGGGTGCTCGAGACCCACGCCCACGCCGACCACCTGTCCGGCGCCGACCTGATCCGTCGCCGCACGGGCGCGAAGGTCGCCATCGGGTCCCGGATCACCGACGTGCAGGAGGTGTTCGCGGGCGTGTTCCAGCTCGACGCGGACTTCCCGCGCGACGGTCGCCAGTTCGATCGGCTGGTCGCGGAGGGGGACGTCATCGACGCCGGCGGCGCCCTGCAGATCGGGGTGCTGGAGACCCCGGGTCACACACCCGCGTGTGTCACCTGGCACATCGGCGACGCGGTCTTCACCGGCGACGCCCTGTTCCTGCCGGACCAGGGGACAGGGCGGTGCGACTTCCCCAACGGCTCCGCCGACCAGCTGTACACCTCGATCCGCAAGCTGTACGCGCTCCCCGACGCCACCCGGGTGTTCGTGGGCCACGACTACCAGCCCGGCGGACGCCCCGTGCGGTGGGAGTCCACGATCGGCGAGGAGCAGGACGCGAACGTCCAGCTGCGCGGAGACACGGAGCGCGACCAGTTCGTGGCGTGGCGCACCGCCCGTGACAAGACCCTGAACCTGCCGAACCTCCTGTTCCAGAGCCTCCAGGTGAACATCCGCGCCGGCGTGCTGCCCCCTGCCGAGGGCCGCCCGTTCCTGAAGCTGCCGATCAACCTGTTCGACGGCCCCGCTCCGGAGTGAGTCCTCGGGTGCGTTAGCCCAGGGGATGTCCATCCACTGGTTCCCCGGCCACATGGCCACCGCGCGCCGGGAGATCCGGAAGACGATGCCCCAGGTGGACTTCGTCCTCGAGGTCCTCGACGCCCGGCTGCCGTACAGCAGCGAGAACCCCCTGGTGGCCGAGCTCCTCGGCGGGAAGCCCCGCATCCAGATCCTCAACAAGTCCGACCTCGCCGACCCCGACATCACCGCCCGTTGGCTCCCTGCGATCGCCGCGGTTCCCGGCACCCACCCCCTGGTCCACCACCACGAACAACGCGGCCTGCGCGAGCGCGTCACGGCGCTGGCGCGAGGCCTCGTGGCGGAGGCCGCTCCCAGCCGCGGAGGCCGCTCGGGGCCGCTGGCGGCGCTGATCCTCGGCATCCCCAACGTGGGGAAGTCCACGCTCGTGAACCGGCTGGCGGGCCGCGTGATCGCGAAGGCCTCGAACAAGCCGGCGGTCACGCAGCAGCAGCAGCGGGTGCAGGTGGGCTCGGACCTCGTGTTGTTCGACACCCCCGGGTTCCTGTGGCCCAAGCTCACGCCGGCCTCCTGCGGGTACCGGCTCGCCGTGTCGGGCGCCATCTCGGACCGCGTGGTGGACCTGCAGGACGTGGCGGGGTTCGCGGCCCGGTTCCTCCTGTCGCGGTACCCCGCGGCCACCCTGGCGTTCTACGGGCTCGACGCAGCGCCCGTCGACGAGACCGCGCTGATCGAGGCCGTGGGGCGGCGGCGCGGGATGCTCGTGAAAGGCGGCGTGGTGGACCTGCAGCGGGCCGCGGAGCGCCTGATCCACGACCTCCGCGACGGCAAGATCGGCCCGATCAGCTTCGAGACCCCGGAAGACCGCGCCTGATCAACGCTTGGACCTGGCCTTGCGGTCCGCCCGCGACTCGCGGCGGCTCGGCAGGGCGTCGGCCCAGGTCAACGCCTCGGCGGCGAGGCCGCGCAGGACCTCGGCGTCGGCGGTGGCGTCGAGCTGGACGTAGTCGGGCCACGTGCGGTCGGGGCCCGGCGCGAACACCCGGCGTCCCGGCTCGGCCGCCAGCGTCGCCGCCCGGCCCGGCCCCACCCGCGCCACGAGCGTGTCGCCGAAGGTGCCGAAGAACATCTGGCGGTTCACGAACGCACACGGCGACCCGAACATCTTCTTGGTCTCGACGCGCGGGTCGGTGGGGAGGGCGGCGTGAAACGCGGCCAGGGAGGCGGGGGTGGGTTCCATCGGTGTCTCCGGGGCCTCCCACCTATCCGGCGGCGGGCCTCAGAACCCGAAGATGGCGCGCAGATCTGCGGTGGACCCGGAGGGACAGGCGCCGCCGCCGGGCTTCGTGCCGCTCGCGCAGCCCAGGTGCGTCGTCAGGCCGAGCTGGTCCTCCATGGCGCGCAACGCGGCGAAGTGGTTCATCGTCGCCGTCGCGATCTGGGGCTGCACGAACGGCGACACGAACAGGTTCGGGATCGGCCCGTTCGCGAAGGCGCCCGCCTCCTCGTCCCACAACACGTAGACCGCGGTGCCGCCCCGCAGGTACGCCGGGGACGCCAGGATCAGCGGCAGGTACGTGTGCAGCCAGTTGTCGCCTTCGGTGACCGAGCCGTCGTGCATGTCGTTGTCGATGTCCGGCGTGACGAAGGAGTACTGGGCGAGCGTGTCGTCGGCGAGGTCGTCGGCGAACGCGCCCGTGGGGGTGCTGCACACCCCGCCGACCGTGCCGGGGCAGTTGACGGTGGGCATGCCCACGTCCTCGGTCGCGCACTCGCTGGCCAGGCGCGTGTAGTAGGCCGGCGGGTTGTGCTTGACCCAGTAGGCCGTGCCGGACGCGGGGTTCCCGCTGTCGCAGTTCGACGGCATGTCCTCCTGGTAGGCCCGCCACGAGTCGGCGTGCTCGAAGATCGACTCGGTCGTCAGCTGGTGGCTCGAGGGGCCGTTGTCGTCGGTGACGCAGCCGCTGCCGGTCGAGCCGAGCCCGCTGTTGCAGTTCGATCCGGAGGTGAGCGCGAGGTAGTGCGACAGCGAGTTGATGTCCCAGGTGAACAGGTTGTCCATGTAGCCGGACGAGCTACCGCACAGGTCGCGCACGTCGGTGAAGTACGGCGCCGCCGCGTTCCCGGCGACCTCCGAGGCGTCGCGGTTCTCCATCAGGATCACGATGACGTGCTCGAGGGTCGCGGGCGCGGACCACGCGCCGCCCGACGTGTCGCACACGGTGCCCGCCGGGAACGAGGTCGCGACCGGGGTGGTGACCCGACGCCGCGTCCCGATCGCGTTGGTGGCCGTCACCCGGGCGGAGAGCGTGTGGAGCACGTCCTCCCCGGTGATGGTGTAGGTGTCGCTGGTGGCGCCTGCGATGTTCACACAGGCGAGGCCGGCCTCGTCGCAGCGGCGCCACCGCACCGAGGTGGTGAGGGGCGCGGCGCCGCTCCAGCTACCCACGTCCACCGTCAACGCCGAGCCGACGGTGGGGTCCCCGGAGACCGTGGGCGGAGCAGTGTTGCGGGGATTCCCCGGCCGCCGGGCGTCGTCCGCGCCGGCCTCCTTGGCGGCCGCGCTGTCGTGGAGGGGCGCCCCCGGCTCCGGGGCACAGGCGGCGAGGGTCGACCCTGCCCACAGGCACCAGGGGACGAGCAGGCTCGTTCGCAGGTTCATGGTCATCGGACCTCCTGCACCCCAGGTCACCGGTCGCGGGTCGGAGACAGGACAGCCCCGATGCGCCTTCCGGGGTCGGTCGCGCAGGCCCCGGCTGTGGTCGGACGCCCTACAGCGGGCGGTGTAGGGCTGACACCGACCGCCGGCTTCCGCCATCGACCGCGAGAGAACCAGCGTTCCGACTGACTACATGGCTGCCGCTGAGGAGCGATGGTTGCACCGGGACCACCCGCGTCCGGACCATCCCGGTCCGAGGCATCCGGGTCCCGAAGTGAGGCTCGATGATCCTTCCCCTGCTGTTCGCGTGCCGGGCATCCCTCGACGAGGCCGCTCCGAGCGGCTCCGCACCCTCTCCCGTGACCCACGAGCGGGCGCCAGGCGGCTCGGAGGCTACGCGGCGGCGGCACCCCTTGGTCGCCCGGGTGACCGCGGACGTGGTGAGCGGCGCCTTCCCGCTGGAGGTCACGTTCGACGCGGGCGCTTCGCGGCTCGGCTGGGGCGCCGTGCAGTACGCGTGGTCGTTCGGGGACGGAGCGGAGGCGACCAGCGCCGGCACCACCACGCACACCTACGTGGGGCAGGGCTCCTTCGACGCGACCCTGTCGCTCACCGACGACCGGACCGGCCGGGTCTCGAGCGTGGTGGTCACGATCGACGTGGCGACGCCTGCGTGCCCGGTCGAGGACGCGCCGCTCGCGTGGGGGACGGTAGCGGACCGCTCGCTCGACGAGCTCTCGGGCCTCGTGGCCAGCCGCGTGGACCCGGACGCGTACTGGGTCCAGGAGGACAGCGGCAACACGCCCGTGCTCGTGGCGCTCGACGGCTCGGGGGCCACGTTGTCGCGCCACTCGCTGCCGAACTCGTTCTCCGACTGGGAGGACCTGCAGGCGACCGTGGACCCCGCCACCGGCGCGCCCACGATGTTCCTCGCGGACATCGGCGACAACGGGTACAGCCGCGGCTCGGTCTCGGTGTGGGTGGTCGAGGAGCCCGACACCCGCGTGGACAGCGCGCTCGCGCCGCTCGAGCTCGAGCTCACCTACCCGGACGGGCCCCACAACGCCGAGACGCTGCTCGTGGACCCGCTCACCTTCGACCTGTTCGTCGTCACCAAGGAGAGCGGCGGCGCGGCCAGGCTCTACCGCAAGTCCGCGCCCCACGACGTCGCCGGGGCCTTCGTCCTCGACGCGCTCGGCTCCGTCCCTGCGCTGGCGATGACCGCCACGGGCGGCGACGTGTCGCCGGACGGCGCGTGGGTGGTGGTCCGCGACTACTCCACCACCGCGAAGCTGTTCGTTCGGGACGGGTACCTCCCGCTCGAAGACGCGTTCACCACGACGGCCTGCTCGATCACGCTGGCTGGCGAACGGCAGGGCGAGGCCATCGGCTTCACCTCCGACGGGTCTGCGCTGATCACCGTGAGTGAGGGCGTGTCCCAGCCGCTGTACTACATCGGCCTGTGATCAGGCCCGGTCGCGGCGGAGGCCCACGACTGCGGCCCCGCACGCGGCCAGCGCGAAGGTGACCAACACCGCCACCAGGAGCGGCGCGGGGAGGCCCAGCGAGCCCTCGCCAGCGGGCCGGAGCCCCAGCAGGAACAGCTCCCCGGACACGGGGCGCGTCTGCCAGGCGCCGAGCTTGAGGTAGCGGAGCTCGGTCCCCTGCACCAGGGCGAGGTGCAGCGCGTACCGGAGCGGCGTGACCCACGACAGGGCCCGCCCGATCGGCCCCAGGTGGTCGAGGGGCGTCAACATGCCCACGAACGCGATCTGCGGCACCAGCAACAGGACGATGGTCCCCACCGCTGCGTCCGAGCGCCGCCACCACGTGGACACCCACAACCCGATGGCTGCGCCGCACAGCCCCGTGAGGACCAGCACCGCGGCCAGGCCTGCGACAGAGAACCCCGCGGCACCCAGGGGGATTCCGGCCGCCGCGAGCAAGGTGCAGCCCACGCACTGCAGCGCCACCGTGCCTGCGAGGAGCGTGGCCTTCGCGCCCACCCAGGCGACCGCAGACACCCCGATCCGGCGTTCGCGGCGCCACACCAGTCGATCGGTGATGAGCTCGCGCACCGCGGCAGACATTCCGAACCAGAACGAGGCGAGGGTGAGCAGGAACACGAGGCCCGCGGTGGGTTCGGGGAACACGGCCAGGACCACGAGCCCCACGAGGAGCGGCTGCACGACCAACACGGCGACAGCGGTCCGATCGCGGAGCTTCGCGCGGGCCGCCCGGCCGGTGAGGGTCAGCCACTGCGCCACCAGGCCCCCGGTCCCGCTCCGGGGGGTCGGTGGCGTCGAGCGCAGCTGCGCGTCCGCGACCTTCGACCGCAGGGTGACCCACCGGGCAGCGGTGGCCGAGTCGCGGTAGCGCTGCGCCCAGGTGGTGGACGCGTGGTCGGACAGGCGCGCGAACAACTTCGGCGCCGAGGTGACCCCGAAGTGGGCGAGCGCCTCCGGCACCGGCCCGAACCAGGCCAGGTGGCCTCCGGGTGCCATCACCACCAGCTGGTCCACCTGCGCCATCAGGGCGTCCGAGAGGTCGTGGGTGACGACGACGACGATGCGTCCATCGTCGGCGAGGCGGCGCGCCAGGCGGGCGAAGTCCTCGGCGGAGCGGGGGTCGAGGCCGCTCGTGGGCTCGTCGAGGAACAACACGCGGGTGTCGTCGGTGAGCAGCTCCTGCCCGAGGTTCACGCGCTTGCGCTGGCCCCCGGAGATGCCGCGGGCCTCCGGATCCCCGATGCGCGCCCCGCGGGCCCCCTCGAGCCCGAGGGCCGTCAGGACGTGGTTCACCGCTGCCGCCCGCTCCCCCGCCGGCAGGCGCAGGCGCGCGGCGTAGCCGAGGCTCTCCTCGACGGTGAGCTCGGGCACCACGATGTCGTCCTGGGGCACCACGCCGACCAGCGCTGGCACCCGAGCCAGCGCAGCCGCCAGCGGCTCCGACCCCAACCGCACCACCCCGGAGTCGGCCGGGGCCGCCCCGGACAACGCGCCCAGGAGCGTGGTCTTGCCTGCCCCGGAGGGCCCCACGAGCGCGACCACCTCGCCCGACAGCACCGTGAACGAGACGTCGACGAGGAGTGGCTTGCCGCCCACCGAGCGGCCCACCCGCTCGACGTGGAGCGCGAACGCCGGCGGGGGGCCGTCCACGTGCAGCGTGTCGCCGCGCAGCGTCAACCGCGCGGGTCCGAGGGCCAACGTGGCGCCGTCTCGCAGCGCTGCCGAGGCGATCGGCGCCCCGTCGACCACCACCGCCCGCTCTCGAGGCGCGCGCGATCGGGTGGGGCGTCTGCCTGGGTGACCAGCACGGCCGCGGCACGGACGCCACCGAGCCTCAGCCGCCGCAGGCGTTCCCAGGCATCGTCCCCCTCGAGCACGACCACGAGCGCACGACGCAGGGCAGGGGAGGCGCCGTCGAGGGGCGTGCTGCCCTCTACCAGCGGCGCGAGCCGCGCGTCGACGGCGATCAGGGGTGTCGGCTCCGCTGGCACACCCTCAACCTAGCCGTGTGTCGGTGGCGGGTCGATGCGGCTCCGTCGACGGCGACGACCCACCCTCACAGGCTGGCGGCGGCCGCGCGGAGCGCCCCGGCGACGTCGCCGGTGAGCGGCGGACCGTGGGACGAGGTCAGGAGCCGCAGGTCCTTCGTCTCGGCGAGGCGGGCCACGAAACCTTTGAACGCGGGCCGGTCCTTGCCGAAGAAGAAGCGCACGATCCGCGGCTGCCCGAACGTGGCGCCCGGCGTGCCCAGCAGCCCCATCAGGAACCCCTGGAACCCGCCCGGCGTGGCCGGGTGCGGAGCGGCGAGGACGTCGTTCACGACGAGGCCCACGCCGCCGCCCTCGAGCGGGACCTCGTAGACGAGCTCGTAGCCGGGCTTCATGCCGTCTGGGGTGTGGCACGTGATGCCCAGACCGGGCAGCACGTCCTCACAGGAGGCGTCGACCTTGCCGACCTCCTCGACCTTCGGCACCGCGGCTCGGGGCGCCAGCACCTTCGCGTTCGGATAGCGCGCCCGCCACCGGCGCAGGTCGCTGCGGTGGCCTTCGTTGGGGACGACGACCCAGGCGACCGGGCCCCAGGCGTCGAGCTTCGCCATCTGGGCCTCGGGGAGGCAGACGGCGGAGTGCACCAGGAGCTCCCCGGACGGCAACCGCACGACGACCATGTTGCGCGGCAGGGGCGGGGACTTCATCAGGCTCCACACCCACCACACGTTCGGGGCGAGCGGCTCGAGCGTGCCCTGCCTCGCCTCGATCGCCTCGCTCCACGGCTCGTCGTAGCCCATGCGACCTCCGGTGGCAGGCTATGCCGGCCCGGGGCTCCAGGGCGAGGGCGGCCGTGGTCAGCGCGGGAGGTCCCCGGTGGTGATGCCGTCCGCGAACACCCGCGCGACCGCCTGGAGCGTGGTCGACACCTGCCGCTTCGCCGCGGCCCGGTTGATCGACGCCGGGGCCCGGAACGTGGGCACCAGCCGCAGCTCGTAATGGATCGCCACGCCGCCCTGGACGGCGCGGGCCGAGAACGAGGCGTCGTACGCGCCGAGGTCCTCGGACTCGACGAGGGTGATGCGGGCGCCGTCGTCGGTGGGGCACCAGCGCATCGTGAACACCAGCGGCGCCAGCGGGTGCTCGACGGCGCGGGTCACCTCGGGACACGGGGAACCGGGCGCGACGGTGGCGTCCGGGTCCAGCACGGCGAGGGCGGCCCACGGGTCGGCGAGCCAGCCCTGGACCTCGTCGAGGTCGGCGTCCACCACCACCTCGCCGTCGACCCGCCCCGACTCCGGATCCGCGAACAACAGCACCGCGCCCATGCCCACGCCCCACCTCCGACCGGCCTGCACCTCGGATCCTCGTGGCGGGTGTTGAGCGCCTGATCAGGGATCGATCAGGCGACCACCCCCCCTTCGCCCGCTACGCTCGGCGTCGGAGGCAGCATGCGACGCTGGTGGTGGCTCGGGGTGGTGGCGTGCAGCGGGGGATCGCCGAAGGACGGTCAGGCCCCCGACGGTGACAGCGGCGTCGGCGTCGTGTGCGGGGGGTGGCCCGGCCTGAAGAACGAAGGTTCCTCGGCTCCCGAAGCCCCCTCCGGTCCCAGCGGCCCGAGGGGGCTTCGTCGTTTCGGACCTCCGGATCTCCCGCCCCGCGCGGCACATCCGACACGGTTCGATGGGTTCGTGTGTCTCGCTTCGACCGACGCACCGGCGCCGTCGGTCGTCCGCCGTTCCTGGCGGTTCACCAGCGCCGTCCACCGTTCGAGTACAGTTCGAGGAGGCTCCCATGGGCATCACCGACAAGATCCACGTCAACGTCGGTACGATCGGCCACGTCGACCACGGCAAGACCACGCTCACCGCCGCGCTCACCCACGTGCAGGCGGCGGTGCACGGTGGCCTGGCCCGCCGGTTCGACGAGATCGACTCGGCCCCCGAGGAGAAGGCGCGCGGCATCACGATCAACACCGCTCACGTCGAGTACGAGAGCGAGCGTCGTCACTATGCCCACATCGACTGCCCGGGGCACGCCGACTACGTCAAGAACATGATCACCGGCGCCTCCCAGATGGACGGCGCCATCCTGCTCGTGGACGGCTCGCAGGGCCCCCAGAAGCAGACCGTCGAGCACATCCTCCTGGCCCGCCAGGTCGGCGTGCAGCACATGGTCGTGTTCGTGAACAAGGTCGACGTCGCCGACCCCGAGCTCCTCGACCTCGTCGAGCTCGAGGTCACCGAGCAGCTCGCGCGCCAGGGCTACACCAGCGTGCCGTTCGTCCGTGGCTCCGCGCTCCTCGCGCTGCGCGCCGCCGAGACCGGGTCCGTGTCGGATCCGGCGACGGCGTGCATCCGCGAGCTCGTGGCCACCCTCGACGCTGCCGTGCCCGATCCCACCCGCGACTTCGTGAGCCCGTTCCTGATGCCCATCGAGGGCGTGCACACGATCACCGGGCGCGGCACGGTGGTGACCGGTCGCGTGGAGCGCGGGGTGCTGCGGCCGGGGACCCCGGTCGAGCTCGTCGGGCTCGTCGACGCCGACGCGAAGCCGAGGCCGATCGTCGTCACGTCGATGCAGTCGTTCCACCAGGACGTCCCCGAGGCCCGGGCGGGGATGAACGTGGGGCTGTTGCTGCGGGGCGTGAAGGCGGAGGAGGTGGAGCGCGGCCAGGTGTTGAGCCTCCCGGGGGCGGTGACGTCGCACGCGGCGGGCACGGCGGAGATCTTCGTGTTGACGGCGAAGGAAGGCGGACGGCACACGCCGTTCGGCACGGGGTACCAGCCCCAGTTCTTCTTCGGCACCACGGACGTCACCGGCGTGATCGACGTGGGTGAGGTCGGCGCCGTGTCGCCCGGAGACCGGGCCACGATCTCCTTCCGGCTCCAGAAGGCGGTCGGGCTCGAGCCCGGGGTCCGCTTCGCCCTGCGCGAGGGCGGGCGCACGGTGGGCGCCGGGATCGTGCTCGGCGTCACCTGACGCTCCAGGCCCGCGGTGGACAGCCACCGCGGGCCGCTTCCGCTGGAACCACCCCCACGATCCCGCTCGACCGACGCCGCGGGAGCACACCCGTCGCGGTCCCCCCGAGAACCGTCGGCAACCATCCCCCCTCGAACCGACCAGGTCCCGAACCATCCCCCATCGAACCGACCACTTCTCCGCCAGAAGGGCCCACGCTCCGGGCGAGCCGTCCGAAACGCGGCGTTGGCTCGAAGGCGCCCGGCCACGTTTCGGGACGTTGGTCGGTTGGGAGCGGGATGGTTCGGCGCGTGGTCGGTTCGACCGGGGATGCTTCCGCTCAGACACGGGCCCGTCGCTGCGCGATCCTGGTCGGCCGGTTCAGGGGCGGCATCGCATGCCCGCTCCGGCCGGAACCGGAGATTCGACCACCGAGGACACGAAGGTGCACCGAGGATCGTCCGAACGAGCCATGGGTTGGCGTGAGGGGCCCTGCCGCCGGTCAGCGCAGCGTGGCGGTGCGGTAGTACTTCGGCCGGGGGTCGAGCCGGACGTGGAGCCAGCTCACCCCGAGCCCCGCCGTGGACAGCCACCGCGGGTGTCGCCCCCGCAGCTCGGCCACCACTTCCGCCACCCGCACCCACAGGGCGTCCACCTGGTCGGGCGGCGCGCCGCGCACGAAAGAAGCAAGATGTGCATACACTGCGAGGTCCACGCCGGGGTGGGGCACCGGCGCCACCAGCCGCGAGTCGCCCCCCAGGCTGTCGAAGTCGACCACGTCTCCCCCTGCCCGCAGGTGGGCGCGGAACGGCGTCAGGTCGGCGGTGACCGTGGCGAGCGCGGGGCTCTCCACGATCGCGCAGCGGAAGGGCTGCGCGCCGGACTGCGGCGTGAGCGCGGGCGTCTCCCAGCAGAACGCGGCGTACGGCGAAGACCGGAGGAGGTCGGTCAGGGCCGCGCGGATCACCGGGTCGGACGCGAGCCCGTCCAGGAACGCGTCGAAGGACACGGCGGCGCTGTGGCCGCGCAGCACGTGGAGCCCCTGGGCGTCGGTGACCCAGCTCGTCACCGGGTCACCAGCGGGTCCGCGCAGCTGGTCGCACACGACACCACCAGCCCCGGGACCGCAGCCTCGAGCTGGCGCGCCACGCGGGGCAGGAACCCGCGCTCCGTGTGGGTGTGCTCCGACAACACCACCACCGCGCCCGCCGCGACCCGCGCGAGGACGTCGTGGTGGCGAAGCTCTCCGGTGACGTACAGGTCTGCATCCACCTTGTCGAACACGGTGCCCCCGGCGCCCGGGCACACCGCCACCCGCCGGATCGGTCGCGGTTCGGTGGGCACCGCCACCCGCACGTGGTCCACGCCGAGGTGCGCCTTCACGGCGTCTGCGAGCGCGCCCCACTCCGCCGGCGCCCGGAGGGTGGCCACCCGGCCCGCGCCCACTGTGGGGTCTGCCCGGTCGGGCTCGATCGGCGACACCGACGCCAGCGGGCCGAACGGCTCGAGGAGCCAGTCGGTCATGCCGCCGCCCGCGGCGTCGAGCGCAGTGTGAGTCGAATATACATGCAGGCCGGACCGGACCAGGGCGAGGAGGAGGCGACTGTACGGCGTGGCCGTGGTCAGGCGCTTCACCGGGGCGAACAGCGGCGGGTGGTAGGCCAGGATCAGGTCCGCGCCGAGCCCCAGGGCCTCCGCGAGCACCGCGGGCGTCAGGTCGACACACACGACCACGCGGGACACGTCCCGGGTGCCTTCGAGCAGCAGCCCCACGTTGTCCCAGGGGGCCGCGAGCCTCGGGGGCGCGATCGCTTCGAGGGCGGCGACGACGTCGGGCAGGTGGGCCACGGTGCCTCCGGGCCGAGCCTACCCCTGGGGCGCGCGCGCTGGATACGCAGGGCCCGTCGACCGAGGTCCCCGTGGCGTCTCCGTTCTCCCACGACGTGGCCCGCATCCCGTGTCCCGCTTGCGGCGCCCTGGTCGAGGGGCCCCTGGGGGGCGGGGCGGTCGCGTGCCCCGAATGCGCCGCGCCCTGTCGGTTCGTCGATCGCCGCCTCGCGCTGCCGGGTGGGGGTGGCATGCCCGGCGCGCAGTCGCCTGCGATGCGCAGCCAGGACGGTAAGCCCCTCGTGCCTCCTCCCGGCGTCGCGTTCCTGTGGGAGGGGGGCCACGACCTGCCTCCGCACCGGGTCACCGAGGCGCGGGCCGCGTGGGACAACGCGAGGCAGCGGGCTGCGGGCGGGGAGGTCGGCGCGGGGGAGGAGCTGGCGTTCCTGGGGCGGGAGCTCGCGAGCGCGGCGGAGAGGGCGGGGGACCGGGGAACGGCGCGCGCGCTGTTGGAGGCCACTGCGCTCACCGCGCCGCTCCCCCGCCAGCGGACGGTCGCGTTGGGCGCGCTCGTGCGGAGCGCGGTCCGGGCCGGAGAGCCAGCGGAGGCGCTCGCGTGGTGGGAGCACTTCGCCGCGGGCGCCGGGGACATCGAGTCCGACAGTGAGTGGCGGGTGTCCACGGCGGTCGTGAAGGCGGCCGAGGGCGACTGGAAGGCCGTGTTGGCTGCCGTCGGAGAGGCCCACGACGCGGTCGCCCTGCAGGATGCGCTCGACTTCCAGGCGTGTCTGTTCCGGGCGCACGCGCTCGAGCGATCCGGGCGGGCCGCGGAGGCGATGCGAGAGCTGCAGCGCCTGCTCGAGTCGGGTGGTCCGCCCGCGCGGGACGGCGCCGAGCGGATGCGCGACCTGTACGCCGACCTCGACCTGTGTGGCCGCACGCTGCCCGGTCTCCTGGCGGCGCGGGAGATGGCGGCTCAGCGCACCGCCGGGTGCGGCAGCTTCTTCTTCGCGGCGATCCTCCTGGGCGCGTCCGCGCTCACGTGCGGCGGGATCGGACTGCTGCCGGTGGGACTGCTCGCGTCGCAGGGGATGCCCCGGACCACGGAAGACTGGGCTGCGCTCGTGTGCCCCGTTTCCATCACCTGGGCCTCGATGATCCCGGTGTGCGTGTGGGGCCTCGGCATGCTGGTGGCGGGCATCCGCGAGCGGCGGACGTTCGCCCGCGGGGTGCGCACCCGGGCGCGGATCGTCTCCGCGAAGCCCACCGGCACC
The DNA here is from genome assembly GCA_044356535.1 of Myxococcota bacterium. Taxonomy (GTDB): domain Bacteria; phylum Myxococcota_A; class UBA796; order UBA796; genus JACKER01. The sequence continues at coordinate 5,440 of JBIKWC010000074.1, read as the reverse complement.
GAGATCAACGACCAGCCCGAGATGGCCCTGACGCTCGAGGTGCTCCTCGATCCCCCTGTCCGGAGCACGCTCCGCACGGTGGTGAACGCGGGCCAGCTCCACGCGCTGCAGCCCGGGACGGTGTTGTACGTTCGCGTGGACCCGAAGCACCCAGAGACCGCGGTCCTCGACGAGTGAACGGGAGGTGGCGTTGATCGTGTTCTTCGTGGCTGCCTGCGGCCTCTCCCGCTCCACCGGCGTCGCCGACTGGGAGGCCGGCCGGGCCCGGCTCCGGGGCGAGCTCGATCTCGCAGACGCGGCGGCTGCGTTCGAGCGCGTGTGTGGGGCCGGCCACACCCAGGCGTGCGGGAGCCTCGCGCTCCAGCTCCAGGACGGCCGGGGCGTGCCCCACGATCCGCAGCGGGCCATGGTCCTGTACCAGCAGGCCTGCGACCAGGGCATCGGCGTCGCGTGTATGAACCTGGGCCTGATGCTGGACGGGGGCGTGTGGGCCGACCTCGACCCCGCCAGGGCAGCCGGTCTGTTCATTCTGGCGGAGAAGCACTACAAGTCTGCGTGTGAGGGCGGCGACCTCCAGTGGTGCCCCAACCTGGGGACGATGTACGAGCTCGGCCTGGGTGTACCGAAGGACCTCGACCGCGCGAGCGCCGTGTACCGCACGGCCTGTGACCGCGGGCACGCCACGTCGTGTGCCAACCTCGGCCTGGTGCTCCGCGAGCGGGGCGACGCCGCTGGAGCGCTCGCCTTGCTCGAGCAGGGCTGCGTCCCCGAGTCCCCGCTGGCGTGCGGGCTGCTGGGCCAGCTGCTCGTGAAGGACGGGCTCGACGCGAAGCGCGGGATCACGCTGCTGGAGGTGGCGTGCACCGCCGGAGAACGAGACCCGTGCTCGGTGCTCGCGGGGGTGTACGGCGTGGGCCTGGGCGTCCCAGAGGACCTCGCGCGGGCCACCACCTAGGACGAGCGGGCGTGTGTGCTCGGCGCCACCTCGGCCTGCTGGATCGAGGCCCAGGTGTCGCTGGACGCCGACCCACCGCGCGCCCGCCGGTTCGCGGAGCTGGGGTGCCATGCGGGGGACGGGGAGGCGTGTGGTGCGCTGGGCCTGTGGCTCACGGTCGGGCACGGGGGCCCCGCGGAGCCGGGGCGGGCGGAGGAGCTGTTCCGCGCGGGGTGCCGGATGGGTTCGGTCGGCGCCTGCGTCCAGCTCCTGGAGCGCGGCATTGCCCTGCCGCTCCCGGCGGACCGCGAGCTCCAGGTGCTCCGGGCGGCGTGTACGGGAGGCGTGGCGGCTGCGTGCGCGAAGCTGCCGGCCGGAGGATGAACCAGGGGCCATCCTGGCGTGGAGGCCGACTGTTCTGCAATGCTCGGCTATCCCGGCCTGGTTTCTGCGGGACGCAGAGGTTCGCAGAGGACGTCGCAGAGGTTCACAGAGTTAGCGATATCAACAAATGTCAAGGTCAGGCTGTAGACGACCCGACGTGTGAGTGATTCTCGCCGTCGAGTCGTACGACGATGTTGTAGAGCAAACAGGCCGATCCCTAGGCCAGGAAACGTCACCTCCGTGAGGAGCTGGGCGTCATCCACCCTCACCTCCACGACGGCGCCGTCGACGACGAGATCCATTCAGTAACCAATGTCGAGCGTGAGCCCACCGAACGGGTGTTTGCTGACTCTGTGAACCTCTGCGACGTCCTCTGCGAACCTCTGCGTCCCGCAGGAAGAGGGAGGGGCTGCGGACGTCATCACGACGCGGCCGCTTCGAGCACCTCGAGGGCCTGGGCTCAGGGCCGCCGGATCCGCTCGTACAGGAACACGTCCATCCCCGTCCGCTCCAGCCGCCCCACCGCCTGCAGCTGACCCGGGGGCCCCACCGCGTACATCGTGGCGCGGTGGTTGGGGCTGCGGGCGAGGAACGCGCGGTACCACCGGAGCACCTCCGGGTCCGTGGCGAACATGCCGTCGGACACGATGACGAGCTCCGCCGCGTGCCCCTCGTCCCGGTCGAGGTACGGCTCCAGCTGGGCCCACGGGAGAATCGTCGCCGACCCGTCCACCGTGCCGCGGATCGCCAGCTCCACGTCCACCATCGACCGGGTGGGGCCGGTGAAGTGGGCGTCCCGCGCAAAGTTCCCGATGACCACCGAGGCGCCGTCGCGGATCGACGCCTGGGCGTACTGGTGAGCGCAGCTCAGCGCTTCGGCCCGGAGCGCGGAGCTCATGCTGCCGGACGAGTCGAACAGGAGGTACAACGTATCGAAGCGGCGACCCGGGGCGGGCTCGCAGCGGTTGCGGCTGGCCATCTCCCCGCTGCCCGTGCCTGCGGCGCCCATGGAGCCTGCGCCGAAGGGGTTCCCCGCCGGCAGGTGCGTGCTCGCGCGGGACCGACGCCAGTCGCGGAAGGAGCGCGGGGGCTGGGGGACTGTGGGCGCCGGCTCGGGCGCTGGGAGCGGGCGCTCGCCACCCGGGGCCGGCGGCACGGAGGTGGGTGGGCGCGGGCGCACCGTGGCGGCCGCGGGCGCCGGGGGCGGTGCAGCGGGGGGCGCGCCGAGCGGGGGTGGAGCGCCGTCCGTGGCCTCCGCCGGGTCGGGGGCGAGGAGGGTGAGCGTGATCGGGCGCTCCGGGGGCGGCACTTCGGGCGCCCACTGGGCCAGCGCGGCCACGAGCCCGTGGACGACGAGCGAGCCGACGAAGCTCCACACCCACCGCTGGTGGCGGGCCCACATCCTCGCGTCCGCCCGCACGGCCACCCCGTCGACCCGGCACCGTAACGCCGCGGGCGCGGAGCGGGTCTCCTGCTACGCCCAGGGATCGACGAGCGCGACCCCGCATCCCTCGAAGTCCTGCAGGTTGCGGGTCGCGAGCCGCGCCCCCACCGAATCGGCGATGGCGGCGATCTGTGCGTCGAAGTGGGCGATGGGCCGACCCGAGCGCCGGCGATCTGCCGCGATGCGCGCGTAGGCCCTGGCGGCGTCGCTACCGAACGGCAACACGCGCCCTGCAAAGTCTTCCCGGAACATGGCCTCCGCGAGACCCTCGATCGCGTCTCGACGCTTTCCATCAGGCAACAACCGCGCTCCGTACAGGATCTCGCACTGGGTGATGGTCGTGGTGTACAGGCTGGTGGTGGGCTGGCTCGCCACCCACCGGGTCACCCGACCTGCCGGCGTAGCGCGCATCAACTCGGAGAGGACGTTGGTGTCGAGGAGGGTCACAGGTCGGATCCAGGGGGCTCCCGGATGGCCTCCCGCTCCGGGAGCTCGAGCTCCACGCCTCCGAGGGGCCGGAAGCGGCGACCGATGGCCTCGGCGAGATCGATGGGCTCCTGACCGTCCTGGGCGACCGCCTCTCGGAGGATCTGGCGCACCTCCTCCTCCATCGACCGCCGGCGGCGAGCGGCGCGCACCCGCAACCGCTCCTTGGTCTGGTCGTCGAGATCTCGGATGGTCAAGGTCGCCACGCGCGCTCCGGTACGAGTGCTGTCATTGTATGCAGTGCCAGCGTTGCAGTCAATCCGCCGAACCACAGCGGCCTCGCCGGCCTCCATGAGGCGAACGCCGACCAGCGGGCCCGGGTGTTGGGCCACAGGCATGGGCACATCGATGCTGGATTACAGGGGAATCCAGCTGATGATGAGGCATCGATTGGCGGGGGACCTTCACGTACACCCAGTGCTACTCCAGGACCAGCGCCTCCATGCCCGAGTGGTCCCAGCGCCACACCGTGCGCCCCGTCGCCACGGTCGGGTACGTCGGGTCTTCGATGCAGACGTCGTCACTGAGCAACAGCTGGTCGGTCTCGGCGTCGTAGGCGACCAGCAGCCGCCCCGCCGCGCTGAACACGCTGCCGACGACGCGCCCCTCTTCGTCGACCCCGGCGTCGAGCAGGTACAGGTCGTCGGCCAGCAGGGTCCAGCTGTCGTCGTCGGGCCGGTAGCGCCAGGTCTCGTGCCGGACGATCCGCATGTCCACGAATCCGCCGTCGAGGTCGACGGATGCGTCCCAGGTCTGGATCCACAGCCCGTCGGCAAGGGGCTGGACACCGCTGACCAGGACCTCCTGGCCGTCGTCGGGGGCCGGCAGGTCGATGGCGGTGAGGGCTCCGGTCCTCAGATCGATGCGGGCCAGGGGGCCGGTCGCCCAGTCGCTGGTCGGGGCCCACAGGGCGCCGTGGGCCACGACACCCGGACCCAACGAGGGCAGCGGGCCCAGGGGAACCTCGCGGACGGTCCCGTCCAGCTCGATGGCCGCCAGGACGGCGCCGGCCTCGTCCTCCGTGATCACGGCCGCACCCTCGACCCCGCCGAAGGCGCGGACCCGGAGCTGCCCCTCCCGCGAATACAGGGCCTGCTCCTCGGCAGTGGCCGGGTCATGGACGGTGAGATCGAGGCGGTCCGACGCGGCCTCGACCCACAGCAGACGGGCCCCGAGAGCGACGGGGCTGCCGTTCAGGGGTTCGATGGTCTCGCCGACCGTTGCCGCGAGCGCTCCGTCCCAGCGACCGGACGGGGCCTCCACGTAGACGTGGTCGGAGAGGTAGCGCTCCAGCTCCGAGAGCCCGTCGGTGCCGCAGGCCGCACGGATCGGCTCCTTCCACCGGGAGTCCTGGGGCCCGAAGGAGCAGGCCTGGGCGAACGAGCCCGCGTCTGCGCCGAACAGGTCCGGGCGCGCGGCCTGGTGGCCCTCGGCGGCATCCAGCGCCTGGCACAGGCCCCAGCGCACGCTCGCGGTCGGGTCCTCGACGTCGGGACTCACCATCAACGTGCGGCCGCGAAGCCGGGTGCTGCTTGCTTGTCCATCAGGCACGATCCGGTCGAGGCAAACCCGGCCCGGGCCGCCGGTCCAATCCAGCCAGTCCGCGTGGGCGGCCGCCAGCTCGGTCTCCACCCGGGCGGACAGGCGGTCCGTGGGGTCGTCGACCTGGAGTTCGCCGCAGGGAGCGCAAGCGACGAGCAGGCCGAGGAGCACCATGGGGGTTGACATGCCGACCAGTAACACCGGTGGTCCCGCGACCACGCAGCCAGCTGCGCTGCTACTGACTCCGCGCCGCGCCCGGGTTGATCCGGTCGCTCCGAGGCGGCTCGTAGCGCGGCTTGAGCGAGATCCAGGTTCGCCGATCGTTGGCGACGACGGGCATTTCGCGGGCTTCCGCCTAATGTCCGTTCGTGATCTGGTCGGCGTTGGAGGTGCGCATGCCCGCGCCGTTGGACACCGACCTGAGGCTGCGTGTGGTGCAGACGTACGAAGGTGGTGACGCCACCGTCGAGGAGGTCGCTGAGAGCTTCTGCGTGGGGCCTGCGAGCCTGAAGCGCTTGGTATGGCAGTGGCGGGCGACCGGCTCGGTGGAGCCGAAGGAACGCGTAGGCGGCTGCACGCACCCGCAGATGCTTCCGGTGCCCAGGAAACACCTGCATTGCCGCCCACCGGCTCACCTGGACCGCCAGCTT
>JBIKWC010000001.1:0-99300 GCA_044356535.1 Myxococcota bacterium | reverse complement strand
GTGGCCACGCGGCCCTCGGCGAACAGCCCGGACAAGAGCTCTCCACCTTCGTTCGGGATGGAGACGAGCACGGGGATCTGGCGGGACACCGGGTCGACGGCGGGCGCGATGCGATCCACGCGGCCCTCGAACTGCTTGTCGGCGTACCCCTGGACCGTGAAGAACACCGGAGTGCCGGTGGACAACAGGCCCACCGCCGCGGCCGGGACGCCGGCCTCGAGGCGCAGCGTCGATGGCTCGATGACGGTGAACATCGGCAGGCCGGGGGAGACCACGTCGCCTTCGGAGACATCGCGCGACGCGATCACGCCGGCGATCGGGCTGCGCACCACGGTCGCGTCCACCTGCACCCCCTGGACGGCGAGCTGGGCCCGCGACCCGGCGAGCTGCGCGCGCGCCTGCATCAGCTGCGCCTCCGACTGCTCGAGCTCGCGGGGGGACAAGGCGCCGGCGGCCACCAGGGTCCGGACGCGCTGCACCTCGCGCTCCGCGAGCTTCACCGTGGAGTTCGCGGAGTCCACGCCGGACTGCGCGGACTGGAACCCGGAGCCGGCCGCGTTGTTGTCGATGCGGGCCAGCACCTGGTTCACCGTGACGATGTCGCCGAGCTCGGCCTTGACGCCGACGATCGACCCTGCCGTCTCTGCGCGGAGCACTGCCTTGGCGCGGGGCTCGAGCGTGCCGGACAACCGCGGACCGGTTGCGATGGGGCGCCGGGTCACGGCCACCACGTCTTCGGACTGGAGCACGGTGGAGGTGGGGACGGGCTCGGTGGTGGCGGCGCCACCGCCGCAGGCCAGCGCCAGGAACAGCGCGAACGTCAGCGGAACAGCGAGTGTGGGTCGGATGGACATCGGGTCCTCGGGCGAAATGGTCGGAGTCGGAGAAAGGATGGGTTCAGCGGAGCGGCAGCCACGGGAGCAGCGCCACGCGGGTGCGGGCGACCTGCAGGTCCCGGGCGGCCTGGGCGCGGTTGGCGAGGGCGCGCTGGCGCAGGAGCCGGGCGTCGGCGAGCTCGACCTGCGTCGAGACTCCCTCCCGGAACCGCACGTCCGCGATCTCGTAGGCGCGATCGGCCTGGGCGACGGTGCCGCTCGTGGCCGCGAACTGGGCCTCGGCGGCCCGCAGCGCCTCGGCAGCGTCGAGCTGGTCCGAGGTGGCGACCTCCCGGGTCTGCTGGAGCCGCGTCTCGGCCTCGACCACGCCCGCCTGGGCAGAGTGGATCTGGCCGCGCACCACGCCGCCGTTGAAGATGGGCACGTTGACCTGCAGCTGCACGTTCACGGCGTCGCGCCACTCGTCGGCCTTGGTGGGCGGCAACACGTTGTCGGACCAGCCGATGAACGCCACGTTGCCGATGAGCCCGGCGCCGGGGAGCCCCGCAGCGCGCGCCAGCGTCACCGACGCCTCGGAGATCTCGACGGCTGCCTCCGCCTGGCTCACCGCGGCCCGGTCCGCGTCTGCAGGCGGGGTGCCCACGAGGCGCAGCGCGATCTGGTCCACGGCCACGGGGTTCTCGAGGTCCTCGGTGGTCTCGAACTCCGCGGCCGGCAGGTTGAGCAGGTTCGCGAGGTACAGCCGGGTGCGGACGAGGTTCCGCTCCGACTGGATGAGCTGCACCCGCTGGTTCTCGACCTCGACCCGGGCGCGGAGCACGTCGAACTCGCTGGTGCGTCCGACCTCGCCCGCGAGCTCGGTGTTCTTGAGGGTGGCTTCGGCCTGCGAGAGCGCCGACGCCGAGATCTCCAGGATCCGGTCGGCCAGCACCACGTCGTAGTACGCCGAGGCGACGTCGAGCGCGAGGCCCGCGCGGGTGGTCTCCTCGTCGAGCTCGGTGAGGTCGCGCTGGAGGGTCGCGATCTTGTAGGTGGCGCCGGTGCGTCCGCCGCCGTAGAGGCCGAGCTGGCCCTGCAGCGACACCGTCCAGGTGTCCTGCACGGCGAACGGGTTGAGCGGAGCGTCCCCTTCGTCCTGGCCCGCCCCGCCGGTGGGGGTGCCCGTGGTGGTGGTCGGCGTGGTGGGGGTGGCAGGCGCCGGCGCGCCGAACAGCCCGTCGAACTGGCTCGAGAACTGGTGCTGGTAGTTCACGCCGCCGTTGACCGTCGGCAGCCAGCCGGCGCGGGCGGACCAGATCTGGCCGTCGGCGCGGTCGCGGGACGCCTCGACGAGCGCCAGGCTCTCGGACACCTCGAGCGCGCGGGTGAGGGCGCCTTCGAGCGACATCGCCTCGGCGGCGTGGGCGGTGGGCAGCAGTGCCAGGAACACGGGGGACATCAGGGGGACTCCTCGGGGCGGATGCCGGTCCAGACCACGTCGACCATCCGGCGGACGTGGTCCGCGGAGGGGCCTACGTCGGCGCCCAGGAAGTGGGCCAGGAACGCGTGCGAGTGCAGGGCGCCCATCACCAGCGTGGCGATGTCGTGGGGATCGACGCCGCGGATGAGGCCGCGGTCCCCGGCCGTCTGCAGCCACGCCGTGAGCGCGCGGTGGGTGCGGAGCGGCATCGGCTCGCCGTCGCACTGGGCGAACGCCAGGTCGGGGTTGACGCCGCTCGCCTTCAGGACGGCGAAGCAGGGGAAGGTCTGGTCGAAGTAGATCGACATCGAGGCAGCCAGCGCGTGCAGCTGCTCCGGCAGGGGTCGCGTGTCCGGACCGCGGACGAGGTCGTCCAGGAACGGCGGCGGCGCCGGCGCCAGCGCCGCGATCATCAGCTCGCCCTTGGTACCGAACCGCTTGAACAACGCGGCCTGGGAGACGCCCAGCTGGTCCGCGACGAGCTGGATGGACACCTGCGGCCCATGCGCCAGGAACGTAGAGCGGGCGACGGTGAGGATGTCCTCGTCGGAGATCTGGCGCGGTCGAGCCATCTACGTCCTGTTTGTTAGTGTCGGCTCACTAACTAATGACTCGAGCGGTGTTCGTCACGATTCGTCACGGGCGCGGAAGCCCTGCTAGACTGCCCGTCGCCGGCCGATTCGGGTCGTGGAACTGCCTGGGAGGCGCATCGGGATGGCTGGAGTCGGACTGGTGCTGGCCGGCGGAGCCGCGCGCGGCGCGTACGAATCCGGCGTCCTCCGGTACCTGTTCGGCGAGTTCGCCCACCGCCACGGCCCCGTGTGGCCGGACGTGGTGTCGGGCACCTCGGTCGGCGCCATGAACGGCACCTTCGTCGCCGCGCGCGAGCCGGCGGGGATCGAGTGGTTGGCCCGCACCTGGCGCGAGCTCGAGATCCCCCAGGTGTTCGAGCTGTCGTACACCGACCTGTTCCGCGCGATGCGGGGCGCCTTCTCGGACCAGCCGTTCGCCCTGGTCGATCCGCGGCCGCTCCAGCGCCTCGTGGCCCGCAACTTCCCGACGGAGGCGCTCAAACGCGCCATCCAGCACGACGGGGTCCGGTGGATCGTGGGCGCCACCGACCTGTCCACCGGCCGGCAGGTCCTGTTCTACGACTCGAAGGAGCCGCCGGACTGGATCCCGCGGCCCGGGGTGCGGGTGGTCCACACACGCATCAAGCCCATCCACACCCTGGCCTCGGCCGCTCTGCCGCTGTTGTTCCCACCCATCCCCCTGGGGGGCGCGCAGCTCGTGGACGGCGGCCTGCGCCAGAACACGCCGCTCGGCCCGGTCCTCCGCGCCGGCGCGGACCGCGTGCTGGTGTTGTCGCTCAAGCGCCAGGCCCAGGACGACGACCGCCCCTCCCAGCCCGCCAACCTCGGGTTCCTGCTCGGGAAGACCCTGAACGCCCTGCTGCTCGACCCCGTGGAGCAGGACGTCTTCGACGCGCGGCAGCTCAACAAGATCATCGACTGGGGCACGCGGTCGTTCGGCCCCACCTTCGCCGACCGCATGCACGACGAGCTCGGCCTGCGCAAGGCGGAGGTGCTCTTCGTCTCGCCGTCCGAGGACCTCGGCGAGCTGGCCGTCCAGGTGTATCGGGAGCGCAAGCCGCGGGTTTCTGGTGCGATGGCCCAGCTCCTCGAGCGGGCGGCCGGACGCACCGGCCCGGACTCCGATCTGTTGTCGTACGTGTTCTTCGATCGCGCGTACACCGGGGCCCTCGAGCAGCTCGGCTTCGAGGATGCGCGTCGACGCGAGGCCGAGCTCGCGGCGTTCCTCGTCCGGCGGTGACGCAACGGACTGTTCCACGGGGGGAACGACGGCGGCACCGACGGCGGAGTACGGAGTGCGCGCCAACGGAGGTTCCATGTTCTCGATGTTGTTGTCCCTCGCCCTGTCCGCGTCCGCCGCCACCTGGGAGGTCGACGCTGCCCACTCCACGATCGGGTTCTCGGTCACCCACATGTCCGTGAGCACCGTGCGCGGCGTGTTCGGGACCGTCAACGGAACGATCGAGTACGACCCGGCGAACGTCGCCGCCTCGAAGTTCACGGGCACCGTGGCCACCGCCAGCGTCGACACCAACAACGCCGAACGCGACGGTCACCTCAAGAACGCCGACTTCTTCGACGTGGTCAAGTTCCCCGAGATGAAGTTCGCGTCGAAGTCCGTGCGCAACGTCACCACCGACGCGTTCGAGGTCGTGGGCGACCTCACCATCCACGGCATCACCAAGGAGGTGGTGTTCAAGGTCAAGAAGCCGGCGCCCGCCATGGTCGACCCGTGGGGCGCGACCAAGTCCGGCACCACGGCCACCGCCACCATCAACCGCAAGGACTTCGGCGTGAGCTGGAACAAGCAGCTCGACACCGGCGGCTGGGTGGTGTCCGACGAGGTGGCTGTCGAGCTCCTGCTCGAGCTGAAGAAGAAGTGATCCCACTGGGGTTAAGGAGCCCACGGAGGCGGTGATGCAGGTCGACGTCTGGTCGGACGTGGTGTGCCCCTGGTGCTACATCGGCAAGCGTCGACTCGAGTCCGCGCTCGCGGGCTTCGCCGACCGCGACGGGGTGACGGTGGTGTTCCACGCCTTCGAGCTGGACCCCACCTCGCCCAAGGTCGCGGAGAGCAACCTCGACGAGATGCTGGCCAGGAAGTACGGCATGTCGAAGCAGCGGGTCGCGGAGCTTCAGCAGCAGGTCACGCGGACCGCGGCCGCCGACGGCCTCGACTTCCACCTCGAGCGCGCCCGCCCCGAGAACACGTTCGACGCCCACCGCCTGATCGCGCTGGCCAAGGCGCACGGCCTGCAGGCTCAGGTGAAGGAGGCCCTGATGAAGGCCTACTTCGTGGACGGGGGCCGCGTGGGCGACGCCCCGACCCTGCGGTCGATCGCCGTCGGGGCCGGGCTCCCCGCGGACGCGGTCGACGCCGTGCTCGCCGACCCGTCGCGCCACGCCGACGAGGTGCGCGCGGACGAGCGCCAGGCCCGCGAGCTCGGGATCCGCGGGGTCCCGTTCTTCGTGGTCGACGGCAAGTACGGCATCTCCGGCGCCCAGCCCGCGGAGGTGCTGCGCGGCGCCCTCACCAAGGCGTGGTCGGAGCGGCCGGTGGAGGTCGCTGCCGGCGTCGCCTGTGAAGGCGAGGTCTGCCTGCCCGGGGACGGACCGACCGGATAGCGGGGGCGATGCCACTGCTCCACGGGCTCGTCGTCGTCCGCTCCGGCATCCACGGGTACGGCGTCGCCGCCACGCGGCCCTGGGCCGTCGGCGAGGTCCTGGCAGACGTCGACGGCGTCGTCTGGCGCCAGGGGGAGGCGGTCGACGACCGGTACTCGCTGTTCATCGCGCCGGGCCTGTTCTTCGACATGGTCGACCAGACGCGGTGGATCAACCACTCGTGTGCGCCCAACGCCGGCGTCGAGAAGGGCGTGGAGCCCGATGGGCGGGTGTGGGCCCGGCTCGTGGCGCGGCGGCCGCTGGCCGTGGGCGACGAGGTCACGTACGACTACGCGTTCCCCGACGAGCTCGCCGAGCCGTGCACCTGCGGGGCGGCGACGTGCCGGGGCCAGATCCGGGAGGGCTGATGTCCTTGTTCCCGCCTCGCGCCGGGGTCGAGCCCCTCGCGGCCCGCATGCGGCCCCGCACGCTCGACGAGATCGTGGGGCAGCGGCACGTCGTGGGTCCCGGTCGCTTGCTGCGCCGCGCGATCGAGGCCGACCAGCTGTCGTCCGTGATCTTCTTCGGGCCCCCGGGCACGGGCAAGACCACGCTCGCCCGGGTCGTGGCGAAGTCCACCCGGTGCGCGTTCGTGGCCCTCAACGCCGTGCTCGCCGGCGTCAAGGACATCCGCGAGGCCGTGGCCGCCGCCAAGGAGCTGCGCGACCGGACCGGGCAGCGCACGATCCTGTTCGTGGACGAGGTCCACCGGTTCAACAAGTCCCAGCAGGATGCCCTGCTTCCGTGGGTCGAAGACGGCACGTTGATCCTGGTGGGCGCCACCACGGAGAACCCGTACTTCGAGGTGAACCCGGCGCTCGTCAGCCGCTCTCGCCTGTTCCGGCTCGAGCCCCTCGGGCCCGACGACCTCGCGGAGCTGCTCCAGCGCGCCGTCTCCGACCCCGTCCGGGGCTACGGTCGGCAGCGGGTGGAGCTCGCTCCGGAGGCGGTGGCGCACTGGGTCGACGTGGCCAACGGGGACGCCCGCACCGCGCTCAACGCGCTCGAGCTGGCCGTGGACACCACGAAGCCCGGACCCGACGGCGTCCTCCGCGTCGACCTGGGCATCGCGGAGGAGTCCATCCAGCGCCGGGCGGTGTTGTACGACCGCGACGGTGACGCGCACTTCGACACGATCAGCGCCTTCATCAAGTCCATCCGGGGCTCCGACCCCGACGCCTCCCTGTACTGGCTCGCCCGGATGGTCCACGCCGGAGAGGACCCGCGGTTCGTGTTGCGGCGCCTCGTCATCCTCGCGTCGGAGGACGTGGGGCTCGCCGATCCCCAGGCGCTCACCGACGTGCTCGCCGCTGCGTCGGCCTACGATCGCGTGGGGATGCCGGAGGGTCGGTTCCACCTGGCCCAGGCGACGCTCCGGCTGGCCCTGGCCGAGAAGTCGAACAGCACGATGGGCTTCTTCGACGCGCTCGCTGCCGTGGAGCTGGAGCGCACCGGGCCCGTGCCCTCGCACCTCAAGGACCCGAGCCGCGACGGCGACCTCGGCCACGGCGGCGGCTACAGCTACCCCCACGCCTTCCGCGAACACTGGGTGGCGCAGCAGTACCTGCCGTCGGCGCTGCAGGGACGCCTGTTCTACCAGCCCTCCGAGCGCGGGTACGAGGGCCGCGTCGCCGCGGAGGTCACGCGAAAGCGGGAGTCCCAGCTCGCGGCGATGGTGGAGGCCGCGCCCGAGGCGCTGTCGTGGTCGCCCACCGACAAGGGCACCGAGCGGTGGCTGTTGCGGGCCGTCGGCCAGAGCGGTGTGCGCCTGGACGCCTTGCGCGACGCGGTGTTCGCGCCCGCAGCGATCGAGCGGCACCACGTGGTGTGCGACTGGCACGCCCGCACGGGCCTCCTCGTGTGGGAGCTGGTGCGCCGGGTGCCCGAAGGCGGCGTGTGGGCCCGCATCGGGGACGCCGCCGAGGCCGAGACCCTGCAGGAGCTCGCGAAGCGGCTACCCGAGCTCCGCCGCCCCCGGCTGTTCCGGGACCCCGCCGAGCTCGGCGCGGTGGGCTTCGACCGCATCGTCGGCCGCGATGCCCTCGGTCCACCCCACGGGTGGGCCCAGCGCGCCACGGAGCTCCGGTCCGCGCTGCTGCCCGACGGCCTCGCCGTGCTGGTCGAGACCGTGCCGAGGCACGCCCAGCGGCTGTCGGCCCTGATCCCCGAAGGCGTCCTGGACACCGCGGTCCACGCTGCGTTCCGGGCCGCGGAGGAGGCCCTGTACACGGACCCCAGCGAGCCGCGGACGGCGTGGGACGTGGCGGACCTGGCGGAGCGGGTGGGGGTGGAGGTCGAGCTGGTGCGGATCCCCGGCGAGCTGCTGGTCACGCGTGGCTCCGTCGATCGCTGGTTCTCCGGAGAGCCGGGCTCGTACGGCGAGCGCCTGTCTCGCTCGCTGCGCGACGTGGCGCCGGTCGCTGCCGCCATCCGCCGCACCCTCCAGGACCGGACGGTGCCCTGGACCACGACGGTGGCGCGGATGGTGCTCCGCTGACCCGGGCGACCTCCGACTTCGTGCTCGCCCGCCGGCTGCACGCGCTCGGCCGTCGCCCCCCCGTCTCCGGCTGGAACGAGCTGGTGGACGCGCTCCACGCGGCGGCCCCGCTGTCCAGGGCCGCGGTCCTCGTGTTGTGCGACCTCGACTGCGACGCCGAGACCCGCCGCATCGACGTGATCCTGCTGCTCCGGGGCACGGGGGGGCGCGCCGCGGAGCGCAGGCTGGTCCAGTACCTCGGAGACCCCGCGCTGCGCGTGGTCCGCGCGGCCATCCACGCGCTGGGCGCCTGCGGAACCCACCGCGCGACCGAGGCGCTGGCGGCGCTCTCCGGGACCCACGACGGCGCCGCCCGGCGGGCGCTCGCTCGGATTCACGCGCGCCTGGGCGAGGTTCGCGGCGCCGTGTCCGAGGGCACCCCCACCGGGGACGGCGGAGTCTCCATCGTCCGCCGTCGGGCCGACGGGCGCGTGTCGGAGGCGGACTGAGGGGGGTTAGGGCGTGCCAGTGAACCCGACGGACCGAAACGCCACCTACACCGACGAGGTCGACGCCCCGGACGCGGCGGTGGCGGCGCCTTCGCGGTTCCAGGTCGAGCGGGAGCTGGCGCGTGGGGGCCTCGGACGCGTCCTGCGCGGGTTCGACACCCAGCTGGGGCGGGAGGTGGCGATCAAAGACGCTCCTCCGGACGTCGCCCTCGGCGCGCGCCAGGTTCGAGCGCGAGACCCGGCTCACGGCGCGGCTGCAACACCCGAACATCGTCCCCGTCTACGAGGGGGGCCTGGACGCCGACGGGCTGCCGTACTTCGCGATGCGGCTCGTGCACGGCCGCACCCTGACCGAGGAGATCGCGGCGCGCACCACCCTGGAGGCCCGGCTCGGGCTCCTGCCCAACGTCGTGGCGGCCTGCAACGCGGTCGCGTACGCCCACCACGAGCGGATCACCCACCGCGACCTCAAGCCCGACAACATCCTGGTCGGGGCCTACGGCGAGACGGTGGTCATCGACTGGGGCCTCGCGAAGGACCTGGACGCGGCCGACGAGCCGACGGACGGCGACGAAGGTGGCTCGGGGAGCGGGTCGTCCCTCACCCGGGTGGGCTCCGTGGTCGGGACGCCCGCGTACATGCCACCCAAGCAGGCTGCTGGGCGCGCGGTCGACCTCCGCGCGGACGTGTACGCGCTCGGCGCCGTGTTGTACCAGGCGCTCGGGGGTTCAACCCCGTACGATGGCGCTCCGGACGTGATCGCAGCCGTCTCCTCCGGACCGCCGGTCCCCCTGGTGGCCCTGGCCCCCGGCGCGCCACGCGACCTCGTGGCCGTGGTCGAGAAGGCGATGGCCCGCGACCCCGGGGCCCGCTACCCCGACGCCGGCGCCCTCACCCACGAGCTCGAGCGGTTCCTGGCGGGTCGGCTCGTAGACGCCCACCACTACACGGTCGTCGAGCGCGCCGTCCGCCTGGTCCGGCGCAATCCCTCGAGCGCCGGGCTCGCGTTCGCACTCTTCGCGCTCCTGGTGGGCTCGGTGGTGGTGCTCGGGCGCGCCAACCGCGTCGCGGAGCGCCGCCGGGAGGAGGCAGAGATGGCCCGGGAGCTGGCGCAGGGGCTGCAGCGCGAGGAGCGACGGCTGTTGGACGACGCCACGCTCGGCCAGGCCCGGCTGCTCGGCGAACACGATCCCTACCAGGCGCTCCTCCTCCTCGACAGCCTGTCCGGGGAGCGCACGTTCGACGGCGCCGTGCGCACGGTCGCGGCGATGGCGCTGGCCGTGGCGCCCGCCCGTCGGCTCTCCTTCGAGGGGGAGGGCAACCTGATCGCAGCGCACTGGCAGGGGGAGGACGTGGTGGCAGCGTGGGGCCCGAACGTGGTCCGGCACCACGCCGACGGGTCGCGGAGCACGGTGTGGACCGCGCCCAGCCCCGTCCGGTCGCTGGACGTGTCCGGGTCCACTGTCGCCTGGTGTACGCCCGACCAGGTGGGCT
Organism: Myxococcota bacterium; assembly: GCA_044356535.1. Lineage (GTDB taxonomy): Bacteria > Myxococcota_A > UBA796 > UBA796 > JACKER01. Next base: position 89,269 of record JBIKWC010000001.1, on the reverse strand, counting down.
GGGCGTCCGACGGTGGTCCGGCGACGCTCCTGGACCGCCCCTGTGCGAAAGTGCTGTCGTACGGGACCGGGTTCCTGTCGCTGGCGGAGACCGGCATCGTCGTGTACCCCGCGGCGGGTCCCGAGCGGGTTGTGCCGCTCGACCTCGGCTCGTTCGCGACCGTCGCGTCGAGCCGGGCCCCCGACGGCGTGTTCTCCTGGAACATGCTCGACCACCAGCTGCGGTACTGGGTGGACGGGCAGGCGCTGCAGCGCCTGACGCTGCCAGGGCAGGTGTACGGGCTCCAGGCGCTCGGTCGCTCCCAGGTCCTCCTCCTCGGAGAGCCGCCGCTGCGCGTGGCCTCGTTCGACGGGCCGTCCCCCCGGGTGCGTACCGTCGATGTGCCGGTCGAGTGGCTCGAGTTCGGGGTGCCCGTCGGCGGCGACGTGCTCGTGGCCGGGAGCGACCCCGCGGTCCACCGGGTGGAGCTGGCCCGCGGCGAGGCGGAGCGGATCGGGGTCGCGGGTCGCCCGCGCGCGCTGGAAGCCCTCCCGGACGGCAGCGTGGCGGTCGGCACCGACGAGGGACACGTCTTCCGCGTGTCGGGTGCCCGGGTGGACCACCTCGGGACCGTGGCCGGGCAGGTCTCGAGCCTCCAGGCGTCGCCGAACGGGCGCTCGCTCCTCGTCGGCACCCGCCACGGGCTGGCTGTGGTCCCGGTCGAGGCGGGCGACCAGCAGCTCACCGGGTCGCTGGGTCGGGTCATGACGCTGGTCGCGGAGCCCGACGGGGCGCTGCTGGTGGGTGGTAGCGGGGTGGTGGCGCACCCCCGCACCGGGCCCGACGAGGTCCTGTCCGACGAGGTCTCGGGCTCCATGCTGGTCCGGTGTGGAGGCCGCGTCTGGGCTGGTGGGCGCGACGGGCGGCTGGTGGCCGTGCCCGACGGGCCGTCGCTCGCGGTGGACGGTCGCGTGAGCGGCCTCGTGTGCGCCCCCGACGAGACGTGGCTCGCGGTCGTGACCACCGGAGGCGACCTGGCGTGCCTGGCCCCCGAGACCGGGGAGGTCCGGTGGCAGCGACGCGTCAGCGAACTGGACGCCACCAACCAGCTCCACGTCTCCTCCAGCGGCGACCTCGTGATCGTCGGCGACCGCCTCGAGCGCTGGGACCCCACCACCGGCCAGACCGTGCAGTACCCGCCGGTGGACGGCGAGCCGCTGCGGAGCGGGATGGCGGGGGACACGTTGTTCCTCGCCACCAAGCTGGACCGGTCGGTGTGGCGGGTCGCTGACCACGCGGAGCGCCTGGGGTACCTGCCGGGCGTTGCCACGAAGGTGGTGGCGGCGGGCGAGGTGGTGGCCGTGGGCGACGACGACGGCTCGATCACGCTGTTCCGTCCAGGGCACCCGCCGGAGCTCCTGACCGGCCACCGGCAATACGTGGCGGACCTCCAGTTCAGCCCGGACGGTCGGTTCCTCGCCTCCTCGGGGTGGGACGAGGCGGGGTGGCTGTGGGACGTGTCCACGGTCCCGGCCTCGGGACGCCCGTTGCGTGGACACGACGACGCGGTCCTGGCGGTCGCGTGGTCGATGGACCAGGGCACTCTCTACACGGGCGACCGGTCCGGGGCGCTGCGGGCATGGACCGATCCCCTGCCGCTCGAACCTGGACCCCTCCGCGCCACGGTGCACGACCTCGCCGAGGCGATCCGCGCCGGCCGCACCCTGCCCGAGGTCGGGCGCTGACGGCACCGGGCGGGGATACGCGGAGGCATGTTGGCGGCGTACCTCGACACCTGGATCCTCGACCCGGCCCGCTCGGAGTACGGCGCGCTCCCCGTACCGCGCCGGGGCACCTACACCCTCGCTGCGGACGGGGAGGGCATCGCGGCCGAAGCCACCTGGGTGGACGCGGCCGGCGCGCACCACCGGATCGGGTTCGGCATGGTCCCCGACGGGGTCGTGCGGCCGATGGGGGACGGGCACACACTGCGGTGCTGGCTCGACGCCGAGTCCCTCGGCTCGGAGGTGTCCCAGGACGGCGTCGCCGTGCACACGGCGTGGCGCACGCTCGAAGCCGACGGCCAGGTCCTGACCGTCGTCCAGGTGCTCGGCGCCGCGCGCACCGTGGCGCGGTACGTCCGCGCTGTCCCCGACGTGAAGCAGGTGCTGCTGTACCGGCGCGACCTGAACATGCGGAAGGGCAAGATCGCCGCCCAGGTGGCCCACGCGTCGCTGGCGGTGTTCCTGGAGCGCGACGTGGGACCCTACGAGGAGCTCCGCATCCCGCTCGACGCCGCGATGGCCACCTGGGCGCGCTCCCGGTTCAAGAAGATCGTCCTGACCGTGGAGACCGAGACCGACCTCGTCCGCGCCCACGAGCTGGCGCGCGCGGCGGGGCTGCCCACGGTGCTGGTCACCGACGCCGGGCACACGGAGTTCCACGGGGTCCCCACCCGCACGACGGTGGCGATCGGTCCGGCGCGGGCGGCCGCGATCGACGCGATCACGGGCCCGGCGGGCGCGGTGCAGACCCGTCTGCCCTGAGCTCCAGCCCCTTCGCCTCTCCGTGGAGCGGGACCAGGGTGGCGGTCCCGGTGCCGGCGCCGAGGTCCAGGACCACGTACCCGTCCGACAGCGCCACCGCATCGCCCGGACGCACGCCGGAGAGCCGGGTCTCCGCCTCGTAGGCCTGGTGGGCGCTGCCTGCGCCCGACACGACCTGCATCGCCAGGTGCTCGCGGTCGGGGAGCAGGGCCAGCAGGTGGTCGTGGCCGCTCACGAACACGATGCGGTCCCGCTGCTCGGCCGTGAGCCCCACCAGCGCGGACGTCCAGCGGTGGCGGTAGCTGCCCCCAGCCACGTCCTGTCCGGTGACGCTCCTGCCTGCGTGGTGCCCGACGGTGTCCACGGGGTGGTGCGCTGCCACCACCAGCCAGCCGGTCTCGGCGGCGGCCGCGCGCTGCAGCTGATCCCGGAGGATCGCGCGAGCGGGCTCGCCACACCGCAGCTGCGCCATCGAGTCGACGCCGAGCAGCGTGACGCCCGGGAGCGACCGGACCCCGACCGACACGTCGCAGGGGTCGTCTCCCACGAACGGCGCGAACCAGGTCGCGCGAGGCCCGCTGCCGTCGTCGCGAGTGACGTAGTCGCGTTGCCGCGTCACGCCTGCGTGTCCGGCGTACCAGTCGTGGTTGCCGGGCACCACCAGCAGCTCCGACCCACCCGCGAAGGCGTCGACCTGCGCGTCGAGCTGCCGGCGGCCGGTGAGGTGGGTGCGCCGGAGGCCGCCGTGGATGTTCCCGGCGAAGAACCTCCAGGGGCGGAACCCCCGCTCGGCGTACACGTTGTCGCCCAGGAGGACGACCTGATCGGCGTCCGTCTGGGTGTCGCAGGCGCTGGCGGCGGCGAGGACGGGGTCACCAACCTCTGCCCACCCGGCGTCCCCCACCAACAGCAGGCGCACTGCGCCCGCCGGCTTCTCCGGGCACCCGGCAGCCTGCGCTGCGTCGAACCACCACACGTCCACCTCCGGGTCAGGCCCGCCACCAGTCCCCGTCCGCGTCCTTCCGCAGCAGCTCCCCCGTGTCGATCCAGGTGTCGCCGCGGGAGAACACGTTCCGCACCAGGCGGGCGCCCTCCAGCTCCGGCGCGTCCTCCTCGCCCACCGCGAGGGCCCGCCCCCGCTCGATGCGCGCCAGGAGCAGCCCCGGCTCGTCGGGCCCACACGCGACTCCGCGACCCGCGCGGTCCCGCAGGACCTCCCCGCTCGCGTCGGTGCGAGCCAGCGCCACCCACGCCGAGCCCGGGTACGGCCGCCCCACCGACCCCGGCTTGGTTCCCTCGAGGTTCGCGAGCACTGCCGCACCCGCCGCCGAGGCGTGGAACTCGAGGATGCGCACGTTCCCGTAGCGGGCGCGCACCAAGGTCCACGAGGCCGCGCTCGCGCCGCTGCCGATCAGGAGCCGCAGCGGGTGTACGGCTTCCCCGCGCGACGGTGGGAGGCCCGCGAGGTGGTCCAGCAGCGGGCCGTCGTACACCGCCACCGTCGCGCCCGTGCGCCGGACCTCGTCCCAGAAGGTGTCGGGGGTGCAGAACGCCAGCCGGCACCCACCCACCAGGGCGCCCGCGCCCGCGACCAGCACCGCGAGCGGGTGGTGCAGCGGGAGCGCGCACAACATCGTGTCCCGCGGCGTCAGCTGGCAGGCGCCAGCGGTGACGAGGCCCGCGATGGTGAGGCGGCGGTTGGACACCACCAGGCGCTGGCGTACGCCGTGCCCGGTCCCCGTGGGGACGCCGCTGAACACGACGGCCCGCTCGAACGCGTAGCCCTCGTTGCGGGGGACCGTTGCCCGCGGCGGCCGTCGGCGGAACAACGCCGCGACGTCCACGGTCTGCTGGGCGGGGGGCGCTCCGCTCACGACAGCGATCGCGCCGAGTCGGTTGATTGCCACGACCGCGCCCAGCCAGTCGAGGTGCGCGTCCGTCGCGGATGGGAGGTGAACCTCGTGCCCGGGGGGCACCCCGTCCTGCACCAGGGCGTCCACCCCGCGCTCCACCCGCCGGTCCACCTCGCCCCAGGTCCACACGCGGCCCTGCCACATCAGGAACGGCTCGTCGGGGATGGCCTTCGCCTGCTCCGCCAGCGCCTGCCCCAGCCCGACCCGGTCCACCTCCCCGAGGCTCTCGAGGCGCGCCAGGCGCGGCAGCTCCCACCGCAACGCGTGCAGCAGCGCGCTCGCTTCGGTCGAGGCCTCGCCCATCCGGTTCCACACCCCGTCCAACGCAGCCACCGACAGCTCGTACAGCCCGGAGGTGTCGCTGTCCGCGCGCTCCACCTTGCGCGACGCCGCCTGGTCGAGCGCTGCCGGCTTCGGCCCCAGGTCCGCGCGCCAGGCGACCCACTCGGCGACCGCGGGCCACGTGATCGAGAGCGCCCGCGACCCGACCACGATGCCGAAGTGACCAGCGGGGACCGTGATCTCGTGCACCTCGGCACGCGGCGCGGCCTTCCGGATCGCGCGCACCGACGCTGGGCGGGCCATCTCGTCCTTCGTTCCGACGAACGTCAGGATCGGGCAGGTGATGTCCGCCAACGCCACCGTGCGCCCACCGATCACCAGGCCCCCGCGAGTCATGCGGTTCTCGACGACCACCCGGTCCACGAAATCCTTGAACGCCGGGCCCGGCCACGCGACGAACCCTTCGCCGCCCAGGAACCGGCGCGCCGGCTCGCGGCGCTCGAGGGCCTCCCGATCGTGGAGCAGGCGGAAGAAGGTCCCGATCTGCTCGAGCTCCTTGCGGGCCGCGAACACCTTGAACCCGGTGGAGGTGATGGCGCCGGGCAGGCCTTCCAGCCCCTCGAGCGGCGCGTCGATTCCGGCGCGGACCCACCGCAGGACCCGCTCCACGACGGGATCGGCGACGGCCACCGGCAACATGCGGCGCACGTCCACGGGGGAACCGAACGTGACCAGCGAAGCGATGTCTGCTGTTCGTCGGTACGCAGCCACCTGGTAGCAGAACATCCCGCCCTGCGAGTAGCCCGCGAGGTGCACGGGGCGCCCGGTGTCGGCGCGGACCCGATCGATGCAGCGGTCGACCGCGAGCACGTGGTCGTCGAGGGTGCGGGCCAGGCCGCCGAGCTCCTTCTCGGGGGCCCCGTAGTCCACGAGCCACACGTCGAGCCCAGCCCGGACCAGGAACGTGACGGCCGACAGCTCGGGCGAGATGTCGTACACGTCGGCGCTGATCATCAGCGGCGGCACCAGCAGCACGGGGTCGGTGACCGTGGCGAGCGCGCCGGAGGGATCTCCCGCGAACCTGCGCAGGCGGAAGGTGGGCCCCCGCTCGATCTCCTCGAACGGCGCGTTCCACGGGGCGCCGAGCCGGCCCTGCCGAACCAGATCGCGTGCGTTGCGGGCAGCGTCGCGCAGGGTCGACAGGCGCTGGCGGATGTGGATCGCCACGGAGCCTCCTCGCGAGAGGGTGGACCGGCCGGGTCTCGGGCGCAAGGCTCGTCCCGAGGTAAGGGAGGGTCTCGGAGGTCCACTTGTCGCTCTACTCGATGCTCGCCCCCAACGGTTCCACCGGCTTCGGCTACGGCTCCACCGCCGAACAGGTGACCGAGGGGCTGTCGCTCACCGGGAAGAACCTCCTCGTCACCGGGGTGAACTCGGGCCTGGGCCAGGAAGCCATGCGCGTGCTGACGTTGCGAGGCGCGAACGTGCTCGGGACCGCCCGCACCACGGAGAAGGGCGAAGGCAGCGGCGTCTGGCCTGACCGGCGGCAAGACCACCCCGCTGGCGTGCGAGCTCGCCGACCCCGCGTCGGTGCGCGCGTGTGTCGCCGCCGTGAAGCAGCTCGGGCTCCGGCTGGACGCGATCGTGTGCAACGCCGGGATCATGGCGCTGCCCACCCGCGAGGTCGCGCACGGGTGCGAGCTGCAGTTCTTCACCAACCACATCGGCCACTTCCTCCTGGTCACCGGCCTCCTCGACGTGCTGGCCGACGATGGTCGCGTGGTGGTGCTGAGCAGCACGGCGCACACGATGGCGCCGAAGGAGGGCATCTCGTTCGACGATCTGTCGGCAGAGAAGAGCTATGCCCCCTGGACCGCATACGGCCAGTCCAAGTTCGCCAACCTGCTGTTCGCGAAGGAGCTCGCCCGCCGGTTCGCGGGCACCAGGCAGACAGCCAACGCGGTCCACCCGGGCGTGATCAAGACGAACCTCGGCCGGAACATGAACCCGGTGATGAACGCCGTGTTCGGGCTCGGAGGGCCGCTGTTCCTCAAGAACGTGCCGCAGGGCACCGCCACCGAGGTGAGTACGTGGCCGTACACCCTGCAGCCGCCGCCATCTCCGGGAAGTACTGGGCGGACTGCAACGTGGCGTCCTCGCGCGCCGACGGGGACGACCCCGCGCTCGCGAAGCGGTTGTGGGAGGTCTCCGAGGCCATCGCCGCGCGGGTCTGACTGCGCCCCGCGCGCCGAAGGCCGAGGTCGAACTCGAGGTCGAGGTCGAACTCGAGGAGTCGATGGCTGGCGGCCGCCGGGGACGACCGCGCGGTGCCCGCCGCCGTCGAGGAGCAGCCGGTTCGGGCCAGGGTCGGTCCGGAGCACCTCGAGCAGGCAGAGGCATTGTCCGCAGTCACCGCCGTCGCACCGCCGCGCGCCGTGTGCGGCAGGCGCTTCACAGGTGCAACGCTCGGCATCGAGGTGCGAGCGGGCGCAGCCTGTCAGGAGGGTGAACAGGGTCATAGGGCTCGGACCACAAGCGTGTCCCGAAACGCAGAGACGACTCCCGGGCGGGTGCAGTCCATCTGTGTGGTGTACATTCCTGTCACACCCGGGGGTTCGCTGCGCCTCGCCGTCCGACACTCGGCCGCGATCGTCTTCACCAGCCTCGTCGTGTTCGGCGCGTACGGTGGTTGGCTCCTCTTCGACGAGGCCGCCGACCTCGACAGCTCGACCGAGCGCGAGCTGCGCTTCGTGGGCACGAGCCTCCGCGTGGGGCTCGAGAACGCGCTCCGTGACCGCCAACTTTCCGACGTCGAGGAGACCACGCTGCGCCTCGAGGGGGTGGACACGCCGATCGACGTGTTCGTGTTCGAGCGCACGGGGAGCGTGGTCGCTGCGCCCGGTGGCCTCCCGGAAGGCCCATTGCGCAGCGAGCTCTCTCGTCTCGTGGATGCGGCGAAGGCCGACGTCGAGACACGCGTCACACGCTCCGACGAGCTCCCTGCACGCTCGTTGCTGCTCGCGACGCCCCTGCTGTCCGATGACGGAGAGGTCCTCGGGGTCCTCGCGGTGGTCCGACCGCTCGACGACGCCAACGCCGATCTGCTCGAGACGACCGGCGGTGTCGTCCTGACCATCGGGACCTTCGTCGTCCTCGCCGCCGCGGTGGGCTCCGTGGTGGGTGACCGGTGGCTCGCGCGCCCTCTGAACAAGCTGGTCGGCGCCATGCGACGCGCCCGCGCGGGGGACTGGAGCGAGCGCGTCCCCGTTCCGCCGGACGACGAGGTGGCCCGGGTGACCGTCGAGTTCAACGCGATGCTCGGCGACCTCGCAGAGGCCAGGGCCCGCGGGGACAGAGAGGCCGAGGGCCGGCGCGCCGCACTCCATTCGCTGCAGGCCGCAGACCGGCTGGTCACGGTAGGACAACTCTCGGCGGCGGTCGCGCACGAGATCGGCTCGCCGCTTCAGGTGCTGCACGGTCGCGCCCGCTCGCTGGTCGACCGACCGCACGACGTCGAGTCCACTGCTCGGGTGGGGCGGATCCTGGTCGAGGAGAGCGAGCGCATCGGGCGGATCGTGTCGCAGCTCCTGTCGCTCACGCGCCAGAGGCCGCCAACGCGCGTCGAGGTGGACCTCGTCGAGGCCAGCCGCCAGGTGTGCAACCTGCTGGAGCTCGAGGGCAAGCGGCTCGGAGTGGCGCTGGCCGCGCCGACGGGGGCACCGTTGGTCGTGACCGCGGACCCCGACCAGGTCAGGCAGGTGGTGCTGAACCTCGTCACCAACGCCCTCGCCGCGACTCCCCGCGGTGGTCGTGTCGCTGTCACGGTGGAGCCGGGCGATTCGCGGGTGCGCCTGCAGGTCGTGGACGACGGTGTGGGAATGTCCGACGAGGTCCGGACGCGGGCGTTCGAACCGCTGTTCACCACCCGCTCCGACCGCGGAGGCGCAGGACTCGGTCTGTACGTCGTCCGGAGCATCGTGCGGGAACATGGAGGAGACGTGGAGATCGAGAGCTCGGAATCGCGGGGGACGAGCGTCCGGGTGTTTTGGCCGCGGGACGGTGCGGCGTGAGTGTCACCATCCTGGTCGTCGACGACCACCCTCAGGTGGTGGACTGGCTCCGCGACGAGCTCGGGCGGGAGGGGTACACGACGACAGGCTGCTCCGACGCCCGCGCGGCAGTCGAGCTCGCGGTCCGCGAGGACTTCGACCTCGTCGTCGCGGACGTCGAGATGCCGGGCCTCCGTGGCATCGACTTGATGTCGGAGATCCAGGCGCGGAAGCCGGGGACCCTCGTGCTCCTGATCACGGCGTTCGGGACGGTCGATCTCGCGGTGCGCGCGGTGAAGGCCGGGGCATGCGACTTCGTGACCAAGCCTTTCACCATCGAAGTGTTGTTGCTGGCCATCGAGCGCGCGCTGCGGGACAGACGGATGCGCAAGGAGATCGTGCGGCTGCGTCGCCTCACGGTGGACGACGCGCCCGACGGGATCGTCGCCCGGTCACCTGCCATGCGTCGGGTGCTCGAACGCGCCGAGCGGGCGGCGCGCGTGACCTCCTCCGTCCTGCTCACCGGCGAGACAGGCGTCGGAAAGTCCACCGTGGCGCGGATGCTGCACGCGCGCAGCCCTCGGCGCGCCGGCCCGTTCGTGCAGGTGAACTGCGCGGGCATCCCGGCGACCCTCGTCGAGGGCGAGCTGTTCGGCGTCCGACGCGGCGCGTTCACGGGCGCCGACCGCGACCGGGACGGCCTGTTCGCGCGCGCCCACGGCGGGACGTTGCTCCTGGACGAGGTCGGCGAGCTCCCCCTGGAGTCGCAGCCCAAGCTCCTCGACGTGCTCGAGACGGGGCGGATCCGCCCGCTCGGCGGTGCGCCGGACCGCACCGTGGACGTGCGGCTCGTGGCAGCGACGAACCGGGATCTGCAGGGCGCCGTGCGCGAGCGGACGTTCAGGGCAGACCTCCTGTTCCGGCTCGACGTGGTCCGCATCGAGGTCCCGCCCCTGCGGGAACGGAAGGAGGACCTCGAAGGGCTCGTCGACCAGTTCGTCGAGCGCATGTCTGCCCGGGTTGGGCGCGCCGTCCTGGGCGTGGCGGACGATGCGATGGCGTGGCTCCGCGGGCACTCCTGGCCCGGGAACGTGCGCGAGCTCCAGAACCTGGTGGAGCAGGCCGTGGCGATCGGCGAGCACGACGTGATCACGCTCGACGACGTCCGCCGGGAGGCCTCCGGCGTGGCGGCGCCCGACGACGATCCGCTGGAGACGGCGATCGCGTCGCACACACCGCTCGAGGCCATCGAGCTCGCCTACATCCGCCGGACGCTCGAAGCATGCGGCGGCAACGTGTCGGAGGCTGCCCGCAGGCTCGGGATCGACCGGCGGACCCTGTACCGGCGCCTGGGGAGCTGAGGCAAGACTGCGCATCGGTGAGGCGCGAATGTACACGCCTTCCGGGTGGGGACGACGAAAGCCCCGTTCTCGGGTGGCACGCGCGTTGCTTCGTCCTCCCGCCTGGGAGACTGCATGTGGTGGGTCGCGGACGCGTGGGCTGAGCCGGAGATGATCCCCATCGAGGTGTTGGAAGCCGCGAAGGCGGCGTCCACGGGCGCGGACGCCTCCGACATCACCCTGCCGACCCGCGACGGTGGGACGTTCCGGATGGCGGATCACCGTGGATCTCCCGTGGTGTTGTCGTTCTGGGCCAGCTGGTGTGGGCCGTGCCGTGCCGAGCTCCCAGCGCTGGCGACCTGGGCCGCCACCCATCCGGACGTACAGGTCCACACCGTCAACGTCGACCGCCAGCGTCCACCCGCTGACCGGTTCTTGCAGTCCGTGCGGTTCGACCTCCCTGTTGCCTACGATCCCGACGCGAAGGAGCTCGGGCGGTTCGGGGTGATGTCGATGCCCACGATGTTCCTGTTCGACCGCGCCGGCGCCTTCATCTGGAGCCACACCGGGTACAGCGCCGAGCGCGGCTTCACGGAGCTCGATGCAGCGCTCGGAGGTGTTCGGTGAACGCAGCCCTGCGCGGGAAGATCGGGCTGCTGCTCCTCGTCCCGACGTTGCTGTTCGGCGTCTTCGTGGGTGGTCTCATGACCTGGCACCACGACACCCAGCTGTACGGAGCCGCCGAGCAGGGGCAGCTCATCGGTTGCCAGGAGTCCGCGACCGTCAACTGCGACGTGGTGAACACCAGCGCCTGGAGCGAGCTCGGCGGGGTCCCGATCGGCGCGCTCGCCATAGCGGCCTACGCCTCCGTCCTGGTGCTCACGCTCGACGCCCTCCGCGGCCGGGAAGCGTCGCGGGCGCTCGTCGTGATCGCTGGCGTGATCGCGGTGCTCTGCTCGGCGTGGTTGTTCTATGTTTCCAAGGTCGAGCTCGGCTACGTCTGCGCCTGGTGCCTGCGCCTCTACGGCGTCAACCTCGCGATCCTGGTGCTGCCTCTCCTCGGTGGCCGCCCCGGCGCTCCCGACCGCAACAGCGTCGTGTTGCACGGGCTGGTCTTCGCGGGGCTGGTGCTGGTCGCCGCGGGGGCGGAGCGGTTGTACCGGGCGGGTCTGACCGAAGGTGCGGGTCCGTCGCTGGCGGCGGTCCCGGAGGAGCGAGCGGGGGACCCGGAGGGCCCAGCCCCGGCGTTGTCGTTCACCGTGAAGACAGAGGACGCCCGGGACGCGACGCTCACGATCGAGCCCGATGACGCGTGGACCGGCAACCGGGATGCGAGCGTGGCGGTCGTGTTGTACGGTGATCTGGAGTGCGGCTACTGCAAGCGGAGCAGCGCCGAGCTCGCGCGGCTCGAGGCGACGTACGGCGATCGGGTGCTGTTCGTCTTCAAGCACTTCCCGATGGACCCCGCCTGCAATCCAGGCGTGAAGAACAAGAAGCACCGGAGCGCCTGTCTCGCCGCCAAAGCTGCGGTCTGCGCGCAGCGGCAGCGGGTCTTCTGGGAGTTCCACGACCTCGCGTACAAGAACCAACACCAGCTCGGGGTGGAATACCTCCGGACCTACGCCGAGCGCGCCGGCGCCGACGTCGCCTCCTGGGATGCGTGCATGGCGACCGACGAGCCGATGGACGCCGTTCGCGCAGACGCGGCCGCGGGGGCGGCGCTGGACATCCATGGCACCCCGCGCATCTTCGTCAATGGCAAGCTGTACCGCTCCGGGTCGTCTGCGGAGGTGATGGCGCGGGCGATCGAGGTCGCCCTCGGCGCGGATCCGGCGGCTGCCAGCGCCAGCGCGTCGGTGCTGCGGGAGGGGTCTACGGACTCCGCACCTGTCGCGATGGACACCCCCGCGACGCGGCGGATCGAGTCCGGCGGTCTGTCGTTCGCGATCGACACGTTCGAGGCGACCACGCGCGACGGTGCGGCGGTGAGCGCCCGACACGAGGTGCCCGCGCTGCGAACCTCCTGGTTCGACGCGAAGTCCGCGTGTGAAAAGGCCGGGAAGAGGATGTGTACCGAGGAAGAGTGGGTGACCGCCTGCCAGGGCGCCCGCGCGGTCGACGACAACAACAATGGCGAGCTCGCCGACGACATGATCGAGGGCACTGCCTACCCCTATGGCGACTTCCACGAGGACGGGCGCTGCTGGGACAACCGGCTGGGCGATGCGTTCCGCCCCGTGTACACGGGCGAGAGCCCAGGTTGCGTGACCCCGTCCGGGGTGTACGACCTCACGGGAAACGTGGAGGAATGGGCAGGGGACAGCCCCGAGAGCGCAGTGCTGCTCGGGGGCGCATGGGACACCAGCGAGGACCATGCGCGCTGCTATCGGCGCAATGACTCGTTCGGCGCAGGCTACGCGAGCGTGCGCACGGGGTACCGATGCTGTTCGCTCTGAGCCTCGCTTGTGTTCCGCCGCCGGACGGGCTGCCCACGACCGAGGGGGGCCTCGAAACCTGCGCCCTCGGTGCAGAGGAAGGGAAGCCAGCCCCACCGCTCTCGCTCTCCCGAACCGACGGCAGCGAGACGACGCTGGACGAGGTCCGCGGGGGTGGCCCGGCGCTGGTGGTGTTGGCGCCACAGCGGTGCCCCGAGTGCATGCGGCTCCGAACCTTGATCCTCGGGTGGGAAGCCCAGTATCCGACACTGGTGGGCGTGATGGTGTCCGACGAGCAAGCTCCCTGGTCCCTGGGACCCGGGCGAGCGCCTCGTGGCGGCGCCTTCGTCACAGCGGGGGCGCAGCTCGACGCGTGGACCGACGCGCTCGATGCTCCGCGGGTCTATGTCATCGACGCGGACGGAACCGTGGCGCTGCGACGCGACGGCTTCACGGCGACGGATGCCCGCTCGGTGGGCGACGCGCTGCGCTGGTCGGGCCTACCGTCCAGGCGACCAGGAGGCTGAGCGCCGGTCCTGCCTCACTCTCCCCACCGCGCGCGCAGCACGGTGCCTGAACGGGGCCCGCGGCCGTCACCCACCACGAGGACGCGGTCGGGGCCAGGGTCCCACACCACTGCGCCCTCCGGAGTCCGCACGATGGCCTTGCCCAGCAGCACCGTGCCCTCCGCCACCGTGCGTGGTGCAGCGACCGAGTACCGGGGGTTCCACCCTTCGAACGCCGTGGTCGTACCCACCCAGGCGAGCTCGCCGGCGGGCGCGCCCTCGACCGACAACGCCACGTCCACCAGCGCCGGAGCCGCAGCCGGCACCGACCACGCCCCCCACCACACGCCGCCCGCGGGCACCACGTCGGGGTCCGTCCCGACCGTGAGACCGTCCACCACCAGCACCTCGGTGGGCGCACCCCCCAGAGCGTACGACGCGACGTCGAGCGGGGACGCGCCGCGGTTCACGATCACCAGCACCGTCTCGGTGGCGCCCTCCCGGCGGAGCGCCCAGGTGGTGTCATCGAGCCAGACCGTGCGGCTCGCGCCGTCCATCAGCACCGGATGACGCGCTCGGAACGCCAGCATGGAGCGCAGGGATGGCGCCAGAATCCCCTCGCCGCGGTCCCACGGCTGGTCCGCGCGGTTCTCGGGCTCCCCCGCACCCGGGAGCGCGTGTTCGGTGCCCCAGGTGAGCGCGGGGTGCCCACGCATGGCCAGCGTGACGGCGAGGGCACGCGCAGCGCCTTCGGGGCCCCCACACCGGGACGTGATGCGCGGCAGGTCGTGGTTGTCCACCAGCGTGATCGGCGTGGCGCCGCCCAGCGTCGCGGGCAGGTTCGCGGGGACGTGCGCCAGCGCGCGGTCTCCACACAACACCTCGACGAGCGCGTAGTGGAGGGGGAAGTCGAACACGGCGTCCAGGCGATCGATCCGGGCTCGCTCCGCGACGGCGCCCCCGTCTCCGTCGAACACCTCGCCCAGCAACCCGAACGGGCGCGGAGACCGCTCCCGCAGCTCGGCGCCGAGCCCGGCCACGAAGCCGGGCGCCAGGTGACGCACCGCATCGACCCGGAAGCCGTCGGCCCGCGCTGTGTCCTGCAGCCACCGGGCGCCGTCTCCGAGCCACGCGGCCACCTCCGGGCGCTCCTGCGCGAGGTCCGGCAGGCCGTGGACGTCGTGGTTCACGACCTGCTCGGGGTCGTTCCAGTCCTTCACGTCCCCTCGGCCGTGGAACCAGTCCGGATGGGAGCGGGTCGCGGGGGCGTCGTAGCCGACGTGGTTCCAGACGACGTCGACCCACAGGGTCTCGCCGTGGGCGTGCAGGTCGTCGGCCAGGCCCGCGAGGTCGGCCTCGGTGCCCAGGCGCGGCTCCATCGCGCGCGGGTCCTCGGTCCAGTAGCCGTGGAATGCGCCGTGCCCCTGGATCTTCGCGTCGCGGGTGTCGGTGACCGGCGAGATCCACAGGCCGCCGAGCCCGAGCGACCGCAGGTGGGGGAGCCGCGCGCGCAGCCCGGCCAGATCTCCGCCGTGCCACGCGTGAGGATCCGCGCGGTCCGTGGTCCCCGGGGCGTCGGGCACGCCGTCGGCAAACCGGTCTACGAGCGCGAACCACAACGCGTCCGACCGCGGAGCGGGACCGGGAGTACAGCCGACGAGGAGCCACCACACGCCGGTACCATACTCCGATGGCGACGATTCGTGACTGGATGGACCGATCGAATCCGCGACCTCGTGCGTACGTCTGGCGACGCTGCTCCCCGGAGAGTCCCGATGTCCCCTCCCGTCGACGCCCGCGCGCACGCCCTCGTCACGTCGCTCCGGCCCAGCACGGCCCGGAAGGTTCTCCGCGCGCTGATCCGCCAGGGTGAGGACGCCGCGATGCTCCGCCTCCGGGGTGCGCTGGGCGGCCGCGAGCCCGGCGACCTCGCTGACCCCGCCTGGCGCGAGGCCGTGTTCGACGCCCTGGAGCTCCTGGTGTCTCCCGAGCTCGACGGCCCCGACGACTCCCTCTCGGAGTCCGCCGTGACCACCGTCGCCGACCACGCAGCCTGATCCTGGCGTCCGGGCGAATCGGCGTTAACCCTGCCGGATGTCTACGCTGCTGTTGACGGGCGCCACGGGGATGGTGGGGCGTGAGTTGCTCGTGCGAGCCGCCGCCGAGCGTCGGTACGAGCGGGTGTTGTGCCTCGTGCGCCCAGGGAAGGGGGAGTCCGCCCAGGAGCGGCTCGACGCCACCCTGAAGAAGGCCGGGGGTACACCGGATCCGAAGCGGCTGATCGCCGTCGCGGGCGATGTCGTCGCGCCGGAGTTGGGCCTCGGCGCTGCGCGCAAGCGCCTCGCCGACGTGACGCACGTCCTGCACTGCGCAGCGAGCGTCTCGTTCGACCTCCCCCTGGCGGAGGCGCGGGAGATCAACGTTCACGGTACCGAGCGCATGCTGGCGTTGGCCCGAACGTTGCCGCGCCTCGAGCGGTTCGACGCGGTGTCGACTGCCTACGTCGCCGGGCTGCGCCAGGACCTCGTCCACGAGGTGGACCTCGAGCACGAGGCCGGTTTCCACAACACGTACGAGCAGACGAAGTACGAGTCCGAGCAGCTCCTCCGCGCTGCCATGGCCGATCTCCCGATCGCCGTACACCGCCCGTCGATCGTGGTCGGAGACTCGCGGACCGGCCGGACCGGCGCCTGGAAGGTGCTGTACTGGCCCCTCAAGGTGATCGCCCGCGGGTTCCTCCCGATCATTCCGTTCGATCCGGAGGGCCGACTGGACATCGTCCCCGTGGACTTCGTCGCCGACGGCGTGATGGCGCTCGCCAACGACCCCGAGACGCTCGGGCGGACGTTCCACCTCACCGCAGGCCCGGCCCGGGACACCACGATGGCCGAGGTCACCGAGCGGGTGTTCGCCCGGCTCGGGCGGCGTCCGCCGTTCCGCGTCCGCCCCACGGTGTGGAAGCGCGTCGTGCGCCCCGCCTTGCGGGCCACAGGGAGCCGGCGCCTGGAGCGGACGTTGTCGTCGGGCCTCGTGTACCGCCCGTACCTCGAGCTGCGCCTGCGGTTCGACACCACCCACGCCGACCGCGTGCTCGAGAAGGCAGGGCTGCGCTGCCCCCGCGTGATGGACTACCTCGACACCATCGTGTCGCACGCGCTCGCCACGGACTTCGGCAAGAACGAGGGCTGAGTCGCCGGCACGGGACCGTCTTCGTCGGCCTTGGCCCGCACCATCGACCAGACCTGCAGACCGCCGTCGCGGCTCGTGGCAGCCACCCGCCAACCGTGGTGGCGGTGCATCGCGACCGAGCGTGGGTTGGTGGACTCCAGGTAGCAGGGGACGCCGTCGGCGTCGGCCTGGGCGAACGTGTGCGCCACCAGCTCGCCCGCGTGACCGCGCCCCCGGTGGTCGGGGTGCACGGCCAGGAGCCAGCAGTACCAGTGGGGGCCCTGGACGGCCGCGTGGTGCCGGGCGTCGGCAGCAGCGCCGCCTGCGAGCAGGCGGAAGGTCCCGGCGACCCCGAGGAGGAGCGGCAGGCGCCAGAGGCCAGCCCAGATCAGGCCCCACAGGTGCAGGTGTTCGGCGCCCGGTGGGCGGCGCACCGCGACCGCTTCGAGCCCGTCCGTGCACCACACCCGGCCCCAGCGCAGCGCGTAGCGGAGCCAGCCCTCTGCCAGCAGCGGGGCGGCCGACGCACGCACTGCAGGGTCCGGGAGGAGCCAGCGCAGCGCAGGGTCGTCCTCGAAGGCCGAGACGAGGAGCCGGGTGGCGGCGGGGAGCTCGGAGGGTCGGAGGTCGCGGATGGGCATGCCGGAGACGTAGTCCCCAGGCCCGGACCGGTCGATGACCACTGGTGATTGCGGCCCTACTCGACGAGGAACGCGAACACGACGAAGTCGTAGAGCGGCAGCGTGCCGTAGATCAACGAGAGCCCGGTGCCGGTGAGGAACGGCAGCTTGCGGTCGGACTCGACCGTGGGTTCCCGATCCCGGAGGTGCTCCCACGCGAAGTACAGGCCCAGCAGCCAGCCCACGAACGGGATGTGCGACAGCCCCAGCATGATCGCCGACCACACGAACGCTCCCACACCCTCCCGGGCGCGGATGCAGGCGAACACCACGCTCACGAACCACATCGCGATCGCCCAGCCGGCCATCGCGATCGGGAACAGGTCGGCTGCGATGCCGAGCTGCTTCGAGATGCGCCACGCCGGCGTCGCCGTGTGCCACACGTCCACGACCACGCCGGAGAACATCGCACCCATCGCCGAGAGCGCGAGGAGCAGCGAAAGCACCGACAGCGGGGACGTGAAGAGCGCCCACCGCTGATCCTGCTCGGCCTTCTCCGCGGCCGCCTTCGCCTTCTCGGCGTCGGCGATGGCCTTCGCTGCGGCGTCTGCGCGCTCGCGCTCCTCGTCGCGCGCCTTCTGCTTCATGCGCTGGACGAGCTTCTTCTGCTGGCGCTCGCTCTCCTTCGCGGCGCGACTCTGGCCCTCGAACCGCGCGATCCACGGCATCACCGTTCGCTTCGGGTGGAACCGGCGCCAGACGAGCTCTGGCAGGTGGACCTGGGAGCTGCAGTGCTGGCAGGTGGTGAGGCGGGGGTTCTGGGCGTTGATCGACAGCCCCGCGCCACAGCCGGGGCAGTTGAGCGCGATCGGGGTCGCGGCGGCGGAGTCGACCGGTCCAGCGAGCGGCACGATGACCCGCGCCGCCTTCCCGCGCAGGAACCCGGGTGGCGCCGCGATGGTGCAGGAGGTGCCGCAACCTGGGCAGACAGCCCCCGTCTCGTCGACCTCGGTGAGGGTGGCGTCACACGCGGGGCAGGGCGGCGCTGCGAACGGCAGCGCTACGACCTTCCAGGTCTGGTCCCCGGCGATGCGGGTCTGCCGGACCTCGTCGGGGAAGTCGTCCTCGAACCGGGTGAGCACGTCCTTCAACAGCTCGGGATCGAGAGTGAGCTCGTGGCCACACTCGTCGCAGCCGACGGCTTCGACCGGGGCGTTGACGGGGAGGTGCGCACCACACCGCGGACAGTCGGTGCGGAGCGTGATCTTCGCGTACCTGGGGCTTGCGAGCGGGTCGATGGCCACGCCGCAGCCTACCCCACCGCGGTGCCCGGCGGTGGAGGTCGGGAGGCTCAGCGGACGGGTACTTCGGCGCAGCGCCGGGCGACGGGGACCGGGGACTCGCAGTCGCCCTTGACGCACCCGAGGTCGAAGCCGGGGATGCTGACCTGGGAGAAGTCCTGGTCGACGTTGTTGCCGGTGTTGAGCGTCCCCTCCATGCACCCGTAGTTCACGTTGGAGACGGTGGCGTGAATGCCGATCAGGTTGTCGGTGATCAGCCCGTTCAGGAGCGAGACGTAGCCGTCGCCGTGCAGGAACCCGATCTCGCCGCCGGTGGTGGTGAAGTCGAGCGCCGTGAGCGACGCGCCGCTGTCGACCCACAGGTTCACGCCCGACAGACCGCTGTCCACCAGGGTGTCGCGCACTTCGCTGGCCACGAGGTCCACCCGCGCAGCACCCGAGGCCGAGACGCCGAGGTGGAGGTTCCCCTCCACCACGGTCCCGTCCAGGGTCACCATGGCCTCCGCGCTCGCGTCCACGCCGGCGGTGAAGGCGCCGGCTGCGCCGTTCCAGGCGATCCAGCTGTCGGTCACGCGGACCACGGTGCCGCGACCCTCGGCGCGGAGCCCGCCGATGCTCCGGAGGAGGTCCAGATCCCAGGCGTCGACCTGGGCGCCGTCCGACGCGCGCACGGCCCACCCGGAGCCCTTGGACAGCGCGGTGTCCGTGACGGCCACGTCGTTCAGGACGAGGCGACCGCCGCGCTGGACGATGGCGTCTCCGGCGACGCCGGTGACGGTGACGTGGTTCACGCTCACGGTCTGGCCGGTGGACTCGATGCGCCCGCGCACAATGGGGTTCGTGCGGCCCCGTCCGAGCAGGTCGGTCTGCCGGTCGAACCGGACGTTCTCGGTGTAGGTGCCGGACTCTACCAGCAGCACCAGCTTGCACGCGTTCATCGCGGTGCCCCAGCGGATGGCGGCGGCGAGCGTCGCCGACTGGGGACGGCTCGTGGTCGGCAGGGTGAGGGGCGAGAACGCGCTGGAGACGGTCACCGTCAGCGGCACGCAGCCCTCCCAGGGCGGCAGGACGAGGTCGTCGGTGGTGGTGGTGGCCAGCGCAGGGGCGACGAGGGCGACGAGGGCGGACGTGAGCAAGAGCAACCTCCTGCGTCACCAGAATGCAGCGGCCGTGCCAGCCGTCCCCGCGGGTCGTGATTGACGAAAAAACACGGTACAAGCTGGGCTGGTTCCGCTACGCGCGCGACGCTTCCACGGAGGCCGGCACACGTCCGTGCGCACGAACGTGCGGACCGTGCGTCAGCGCTGGCGGACCACCGCGAGGCCGTGGCGCTTCACGAGGCGGGACAACACGAAGCGCGACGACAGGCCCAACGCGGCGGCGGTCTGCTCCAGGTGTCCGTTGTGCGCGGCGAGCGCGGCCTCGACCACCGCCTTCGGCATCCCCTCGGGGCCGCGGCCCACCCAGCTCCGCCAGTCGACCTGCGGCGCCGTCGCAGGCGCGGCGGGCAGCGGCTCGGGGAGCGCGTCCACGACCGCGCCGCGCGAAGCCTGGAGCGCGGACCACAACACACCGTCGAGCTCCCGGACGTGGGTGGTCCACGACCGCAGCAGCAGGTGGCGCACCAGCGCCTGCCCGATCCGCGGCTCCCCGTCGGCGTCCACGAAGCGCGCCCGGAGGTCGGGTTCGCGGTCGAGCGTGCGCCGGAGGAGGTGGCGGGCGAGCAGCGGCAGGTCGGCGCGGCGCGCGTCGAGGCCCGGGAGCTCCAGGCGCAGCGGGAACCGAGCGAGGAGGTCGTGACGCAGGGCCTCGGCGGGCCGGTGGGTGGCGCCGATCAGCCGGAGGTCGGCGCGGCGGGGGCGGTCGTCGCCGAGCACGTGGTACTCGCCGTGGTCCAGCAGGCGGAGGAGGTGGGGCTGCACGGCCTCGGGCAGGTCCCCGATCTCGTCCAGGAACAGCGTGCCCCGGTCGGCGGCGCCCACCAGGCCCGGGCGCGCGGCCATGCCCGGGTTGGGGTAGCCCCGGACGTTGCCGAACAGCTCGGCGTCGACGAGGCCCTCGGGCAACGTGGTGGCGTTCCGGGACACCAGCGGACCCCGGCGGTCGGACCGCCGGTGCAGGCCGTCTGCGGCGAGCTCCTTGCCCGCTCCCGAGGGCCCGCGGACGAGGACGTGGGGGCGGCGGGGGCCCAGGAAGTCCAGCTGGCGACGGACCTCCCACGCTGCGGCGCTCTCGCCCACCAGCCCGTCGGCGTCGGGCCCACCGAACGGGTGGTCGCTGCGCCCGGGCCACCCCTCGAGCGCCACCGGGCGCCGCTCGACGAACAGCGACAGGCGTTGGTCGACCTCGATCA
Source organism: Myxococcota bacterium (assembly GCA_044356535.1). Taxonomy (GTDB): domain Bacteria; phylum Myxococcota_A; class UBA796; order UBA796; genus JACKER01. The sequence continues at coordinate 68,777 of JBIKWC010000001.1, read as the reverse complement.
CCTGGCCGGGCGCGAGCGCAACCTCGTCGACCGCCCGACCGTCGTGCCACAACGAGCCGCGACCGACGTTGCGGAGGCGGGCGACCCCGTCGCTGACCTCCACCTCGAGCTGGTCCCGCGACAGGCGCGCCGACCCCAGCGGGGCTCCCTGTCGCACCACGCCCGGACGGAGCTGCACGGGCGCCAGGCGGGGTGTCGGTCCCTCACCCGTCCCCCGCCCGACCCGGACCACCCCGTCGCGGGCGGGCGGGATCAGGACCTCGCCCACCCGGCCCGGCTCGTCCCCGGCCCACGCGACCACCAGCACCAGCGCATCGCCACCGCCGGCCGCACCCCGGGGTGGCTCGGGGGCCTCGAGCGTCTCGGTCATCGCAACACCTGCCGGATCCGGTCGGCGAAGCCGGGCCGATCACCGACGGCGACGGCGATCCGCTCCAGCGTCCGCCGCACGTCCGCCTGTCCCAGGCCCGTGGTGGCGAGCTGCGCCGCGAGCTCGTCGAACTCCTGCTCGAGGCCGTCGACCTCCCCGAGACGGGCCCGCGCCCACAGCGACAGCGCGCGGGCCGCCACCTCGTGGGGCCGGCGGCCCAGCCTGCCGAACCGCCGCACGAGCCGGTCGGCCTCGGCGAACACGGCCTCCGGGCGGTCTTCGTCCACCTCGAGCCCCAGGAGGCCCAGGCGCGCCACGTCCGCGTCGCTGCTGCCCGCCTCCTCGAACCCGTCGCGGGCCCGCCCGTACTCCGCGCGCGCCGCCGCCAGGTCGCCGCCGGCGCGGTGCGCGGCCGCCCGGTACGTGGCGACGATCGCCGACAACAGCGCCTGTCCGGTCCGCGTGAACCGCTCGTCTGCGCGGGCCAACGCTTCCAGTGCGGCGGCGTGGTCTCCGGTGCTCACGAGGCGCCACCCGTGCCGCGCGTGGGTGACCCCCGCAACGGAGTCGTCCGCGTCGTGCAGGCGGGCGAGGGCCGCGGTGATCGCAGCGTTCGCGGAGGGTTCGTCGCCGAGCATGGTGTGGATCTCCTCGGCGCTGACCAGGCACTCCACGGCCCGGGAGCCGTCACCCACCGCTTCACACGCCTCGCGGGCGCGCTCCAACAGGGCGAGCGCGGCGCGGAGGTCTCCGGACCGCTGGGTCGCTGCGGCGCCGAGCTGGAGGGCGCGCGCGACCAACGCCGGGTCGTCGGCGAGCGCAGCGGCCCGCCGGGCCTCCTCGATCGCCGCGGCGGACCTGCCCTGGAGGAGGGCGATCTGGGCGCTCACGACCGCTTCGCAGGCCCGCTGGGGGTCTTCCGGGGCCACCCCCGCGAGCGCCGTGGTCAGCTCGCCCGCGACGACCGACGCGCCGCGGACGTCCCCCGTCGCCAGCCGCGCGAGGGTCGCGCGGTACAGGGGTTCGCGGGCCTCTTCCGGGCGCCCGGCGCCCAGCGCGTACCGCCCGCGCTCGAGGGGGCTCCCGCTGGGGGACGTCGCGAGGGCGTCGGCGTACAACCGGCCCCGTCTCGCTGGCTCGAGCCCCGCGAGGACCGCTGCGCGGACCGCGCCGCTGGTGAACGCGACCCCTTCTGCGCACGTGGTCACCGCGCCGGTGGCCAGGAGCATGGCCAGGAGCTCCTCGGTGGCGCCCGCGCTGAGGGTCTGCCACCGCTCCAGCGCGACGGGAGGCTCGAGGACGGCCAGCGCGCCGATGGCGGCGTCCGGATCGGGGAGGCCCGTCAGGGGGGCCCGGAGGGCCGCCGCCAGGTCCGCTCCGAGCGGCGGCTCCTCCCCGCGCAACGCGAGCCCGTGGGACCCCGCGCCGAGGAGCCCTGCGCTCGCCCACCCGGAGAGCGTGGCGACGACGTACCTGGGGCACCCGGCGGCCCGAGCCACCAGCCGTCCCCGCGCGTCGGGCTCGAGCTCGACGAGGGACTGGATCAGGCCGTCGAGTTCGGCGGCGCCGAGCGGCGGCAGGTCCAACCACCGGGTGACCCCGCGGACGTCGGCGGCCTCGTCCGGGCGCGCGGTGACCACGATCAAGAGCGGGAGGTCGTCGCGGGCGAGGAGGCCCGGGAGCGCCTTGCGCCAGCGCGGCCGGTCGACCACGTCGTCGAGCCCGACCAGGAGGGGGCGCCGCCGAGCGGCCGCCACGAGGTCGCTCGGGTCGAGGCCCGCGTCCAGGCGCACCAGATCCGGGGTGTCGAGCGGCCCGAACACCCCGAGCGCCATCGCGGAGCCGTCCTCGTGGTGTGACTCGAGCACGGACCGGAGGGTCTCCGACCGGCCGAACCCCGGGGCGCCACGCAGGCCGACGAGCTGGGGGACCCGGCGGGCCGCCACCTCCCGCGCCACCTCCTGCACGCTGGCGAGCACTGCGGCGCGACCCGCCAGCGGCCACCTCCGGTACGGCAGCAGCGACGCGGAGGTCGCATCCACCGCCACCCGGCCCCGCCTGCTCGCGGGTGTGGCCGCGATCGTGATCTCCAGGGCGGGCGCGTCCTGGCCGGTCGCGACGGTCTGTGCCCCGGCCTCGCTGGCGAGCCCCGCGGGTAGGGGCACGTCACGGAGCGCGGCCGCAGCAGCGGCGGCGGACGCGGGTCGGCACCTCGGATCGGGGTCGGTGAGCCACGCGACCCACGTCGAGAGGGGGCCCCTTCCCGGCAGGTGCACGGGCCCCTGGGCGCGGAGGGCCGCCGCCACCTCGACCCCGAGGTCCGGCCAGGGCCAGGCGCCCGTGACCCACAACGCGGTCAGGCAGCCCACGGCGTACAGGTCCGACCACGGGCCGAGCGCTCCGCCGCGGAGCTGTTCGGGCGCCATGGTCGGGAGGCTCCCCCGCCGCGGCGCGGCCTCCTCCACCTCGGAGAGGATGCGGGCGATGCCGAAGTCGCCGAGGAGCAGCGCCCCGTCGGGCGCCACGAGGAGGTTCCCGGGCTTGAGGTCGAGGTGGAGCACGCCGCGGGCGTGGGCGTGGGCGAGCGCGGCCAGGAGCTGCTCCAGCCGGCTCCGGAGCTCGGCGGCGCTGCACGGACCGTGCGGCAGCGCGCCGGTCGCTCGCTCCATCGCGAACCAGGGGGCGCCGGGCTCGACCCCGAGGGCGGGACCGAGCGCAGCGGGAACGACGCCCCGATCGTACAGGCGGACGACCCCCGGGTGAGAGAGGGCCGCGACGGCGCGCACCTCGCTGTCCGCGTCGCGCCACCGCCGGGCCGAGAGCGCGCCGAAGGCGATCTTCACGGCCGCAGAGACGCCCGTGGGCTGGTGCCGCGCCGCCCACACGGCCCCCATCGCGCCAGCCCCCAGGGGGTGGTCGAGCCTGAAGTCGCCGAGGGGGACGCCGGTCATGGCGCGCATGGTGACACGGTTCGCGTATGCTCGCCCGCGGTGGGAGGCGCCAGTGTGGATCCTCGGCCTGGCCTGTGCAGGAGGGAAGGTGGACTCGGGCGGACCGGGCCCCGACACCGACACCGACACCGACACGGACACCGACACGGACACCGACACGGACACGGACACGGACGCCGACACGGACACGGACGCGGACACCGACACGGACACGGACACGGACACCGATACCGACACGGACACCGACACGGACACGGACACGGACACCGGCTCGAACACCCACACCGGACTCGTGCACAGCGCGGCGCCGATCGCATGGACCGTGTGCGACGACGGCGTCGCCCCCTACGTCGACCTGCAATCCGCCGTCGATGCTGCTGCGCCCGGCGACACCCTCACCGTCTGCGCCGGCACCTGGGGCCCGGTCGTCATCGGGATCGACCTCACGCTCGTCGGGGAGGACGCGGCCACCACGATCATCGACGCCGGATCCACCCCGCCCGCGGTCCGCGTGACGGGCGGCACCGTGTCGCTGTCCGCGTTGACCTTCACCGGCGCCACCCCAGCCTACGACCCCGCCGCGCTGGCCATCGACAGCGCCACCGTCGTGGTCACGGACTGCGTCGTCGCCGACACCACCACGACGTCCGGGGGAGCATCGGCGGTGGAGGCCGTCTCCTCCGTCACCACGTTCGAGCGCGTGACCTGGACCCGCAACGCGCTCGGCGCTGCGCTCCTCGCCGGGTACGGAGGGTCGATGACCGTCACGCACAACGTGTTCACCGGCAACACGTTCCCCATCGGCTTGCGCGGCGGCCAATGGCTCGCCATGTTCACCGATACATCCTCCATCACCAACAACTTGTTCTATGCCAACGAGGTGTCGGCCACCACCTATGGGATGTACCTCGACGACAATGGGAACGGGCCGCAGTGGTTCCAGAACAACACCCTCGCCGACAACAGCGGCGGCTTCACGACCGTGTTGCTCGACGGGCCCGTGGTGTTCGACTCCTCCGTCGTGGCCGCCAACACGTCGACGGGTGTCACGGTGTGGAACGGCGCCGTCACCACGTACAGCGACGTGTTCGGGAACACCGTGGCGGACTTCTCGGGCGGCGTGGGCGCGGGCCCGGGCACCATCCAGGTGGACCCCGCCTTCACCGCGCCGGGTGACTACACGCTCCAGCCCGGCTCGGGGTGTGTGGACGCCGGCAACCCGCTCACGGTCGACGCCGACGGCAGTCCCAACGACATCGGCGCGTACGGGGGGCCGCTCGGCGCCTGGTGAGGGGTCACAGCCGCGGGTCGACGGGCTCGCTCTCGAGCGCCAGCACCCCGAACACCGTGGCGTGGACCTCGTGCAGGGGGCGCCGCTCCACGAACCTGCAGAGCGCCTCGTGGCCGAGCGCGAACTCCCGGAGGGCCAGGCTCCGCTTCTTCTGGAGGCTCCGGCTCCGGAGGCGCTCGAGGTTCTCGGGGAGCGTGTACTCGGGCCCGTAGACGACGCGCAGGTACTCGCGGCCCCGCACCTTCACCGCGGGCTGGAGCAGGTGCCCCTTGCCGTCCCGCACCACCCCGGCCAGCGGCTTGACCACGACCCCTTCGCCTCCACCTTCGGTGAGCACCGTCCAGAAGGCTTCCCCCGCTGCCTCCTCGGCCGGGTCGCCGAGCGTCACCACGCGGTGTCGGGTCTCCCGGAGGCCGGGTCCGGTGAGCGTCGCCAGCTCCGCGAGGTGCCAGGCATGGTCCCGCTCGACGTGGACGGCGCCCTCGGTGGCCAGCACCTGGAACGGCGCGACCTCCACGCTCGGGTCGCCGGGGGGAGCGACGTAGCGCTGCCACGCAGCCTGGAAGCCGGCTGCTGCTTCGGCGCGGGCGGTGGCGCGCGCGAGGAGCGGCTCGAGCGACGGGTCCCGCGCGACGGCTTCCCGGAGCCAGGTCACGGCGCGGCCGGTCTCGTGGACCGCCAGCGCTCCGGTCGGGGCGTACTGCTCGTCGATCAGCGTGCGCGCCTTGGTGGACCAGGGCAGCACCTCGGTATCCAGCGCGACCCAGTCCGTGTCCCACGCCGCCCACCGCCCCGCGGCCTCCAGCGCCTCGGCGAGGCGCTGCAACACGAGATCCTCGGCCGCCGGCGACGGGAAGAACGGGCGTCCCGTGCGCGTCAGAACCCGGCCCCGGGTCGGTCGCTCCACCCCGAAGCGACTCACCGCGACGTCCGGGGTGCGGCACACCAGCGCCACCGCCCGGGAGCCCATGTGTTTCTCCTCCAGCACCACCCGGTCGACGCCGCGCAGCCGGAAGTGGGCGTAGGCCTGCGCGGGGTGCTCGAGGAACGGGCTGTCGGCGGGCGCGGTGTCGCACGGCGACATCGTGGGGGGCAGGTAGATCAACCAGCGCGGATCCACCGCGAACCGGCTCGCGAGCTCGAGCGCGCCGGCGCTCTGGTCCGCCGACAGCCCGATGCCGCCGAGCAACCGCGTCTCGATGCGCCGGTTGCCGGTCACGTCGCGCAGGTCGAGCCGGGTGGGGGGCCGTGACGCCTCGGTGGGCGGCGCGAGGGGTCGCACGGGCTCGCACCACTGGCGCTCGGCGGGGACGTCGACCAGCTCCTGCTCGGGCCAGCGGAGCGCGGTGAGGGTTCCCCCGAACACGCACCCGGTGTCGATGTCGATCACGCCGTTGACCCAGCCCGCGCGCACCACCGGTACGTGGCCGTGGACCACCTTCGCTCGCCCGCGGTAGTCGGCGGCCCAGTCGGCCCGGACGGGGAGTCCGTAGCCATCGAGCTCACCGGAGGTGTCCCCGTACAGGCAGAACGCCCGGACCTTCGCCGAGCCGCGGCCCTGGTACTCCTCCTTGCAGCCGGCGTGCGCGACCACGAGCTTGCCGTCGTCGAGGACGTAGTGGCTCACGAGCCCGTCGAGGAACGTGGCCATGTCGGCGCGGAAGGCTTCGTCGGTGGTGGCGAGCTGCTCGAGGGTGCCCGCGAGGCCGTGGGTGCGGGTCACCTTCTGGCCACGCAGCGCCTTGACGAGCCGCACGTCGTGGTTGCCGGCCACACACAGCGCGGTGCCGTCCCGGACCATGGCGGCCACGCGCCGGAGCACGCCGGGCGAGTCCGGTCCGCGGTCGACGAGGTCGCCCACGAAGACCGCCGTGCGCCCTGCGGGGTGGTGCACGCGCTCGCCGGTCGTGACCCAGCCGAGCTTCGCCAGGAGCGCGTCGAGCTCGGAGCGGCAGCCGTGGACGTCGCCCACGATGTCGAACGGGCCATGGAGGTCGCGGCGATCGGTCCACAGGGGAACCCGGCGGATCGCGGCGGCGTCGATCTCCAGCGCTCCGCGCAGCACGAACGTGCGGTGGAACCCTTCGTCGCGCACCCCGCGCAGGCCGCGCTTCAACGCGGCGACCTGTCCCCGCAGCACCTGGACGGGGAACGCCCGGTCGGTCCGGGCGCGGTGGCGCTCCGCGAGCTCCGCCTCGGGCACGTCCAGGACGATGGCGACGGTCAGCGCGTGACGTCCGCGGGCCAGCGCCAGCAGCGTCGCGCGATGGGCGGGGTCGAGGTTGGTGGCGTCCACGACGGTGAGGTGGCCACGCTTGAGGCGCACGTCCACCAGCTGGTGCATCACGGCGAAGGCGTCGGCGGAGGCGTCCTGCGAGGCTTCGTCGTCGTCCACCCAGCCGCGCATCCGATCGCTGGACACCACCTCGGTGGGGCGGAAGTGGCGGGCAGCGAACGTGGACTTGCCCGACGAGCTCGCGCCGATGAGCAGCACCAGGGACAGCGCCGGGACCTCGAGGGTGCGCGGTTCGGTCATCGGGTCCACTCCGCCAGCTGCGTGGGAGCTCCGACCACGTCGTCGACGGGGCCGACGTCCTCGAACCGCACCGCGTAGCCGCACCTCACCGCGACGGCGGAGGCCCAGGCTCGAAACGTGGCGCGGTCCCACTCGAACCGGTGGTCGCGGTGCCGGAACGCGCCCGGCGCGAGGTCCTCGAAGCGAACATTGAACTCGGCGTTGGGGGTGGTCGCCACGACGACGCGCGGACGGGTGGCGACGAACACCACGTCCTCGAGGTCCCCGAGTCGCTCGGGCTCCAGGTGCTCGATCACCTCCACCAGCACGAGCGCTTCGACCTCCGCGAGCCGCGGGTCCCGGTAGAGCGCCGAGCCGAGCAGGAGCTGCACCTTCTCGGCGGCGCTGGCGGGGAGCCGATCGAGGCGGGCGCGTGCGCGCTCGAGGGCATGGGCCGAGACCTCCACGCCCAGCACGGAGCGGAGTTCCGCCACGCGCGCGAGGCGAGCCAGCAGCTTGCCCTCACCACACCCCAGGTCGCAAACGGAGCGCACCGAGCGCTCCCGCAGGACCCGGAGCACGGCGTCGTAGCGCTGGTCCACCAGGCGCAGCGGGGCCTCGAGCCGCTCCTCCGGGGCGGTGACCCCGGGCGGGGACTCGTCTTCCACCACCTCGCCGTCGGAGAGCCGGGCGAGCGCGTCGTCGACGAGGCTCCGGTGGTGTCCCAGGTAGCGCTGCACCACGAGCTCGCGGTCCGGGTGTGTGGCCAGCCAGGCGCCGCCGTTCGTGAGCAGCTTCTCGACCTCGTCGTCACCGATCCAGTAGTGCTTCTGATCGTCGAGGACCGGCACCAGGACGTACACGTGGGTGAGGAGGTCGGCCAGCCGACCAGAGCCTCGCAGGGTCACGTCGAAGGTACGCGCCGCCGCCGCCGCGGCGAAGCCCGGGGGGAAGGGGACCGGCGCGACCTCGACGGTCCAGCCGAGCGGCTCGAACAGGCGCCGTACGACCGTCTCTCCCCCGCGGCAGGGGAGGGCGACGATGGTCAGGGCGAGGGGCAACCCGGAAGCGGCGAGCTCGGGGCGCTCGCGACACCGACCCCCCATCGCCGAGCCGAAGACCCGCGCCAGGGCGACCGACAACAGCGACGACGCAGCGTACGGCCGGTCGTTCACGTACCTCGCCAGCGGCGCGTCTTCGACCGCCCGCCCCGCGCGCACCAGTCCCACCACGTCGACCTCCACGTGGAGGACCGCGGTGCACCGCGTGTCGCCCGCTTCTGGGAAGAACACGGTGGCGCGACCAGCGGGCAGCTCGAAGGTGTGGGCGCGCGCCGGGTTCTTCGCCAGCAGGTACCCGAGGTCGGTGGCGGGGACGTGGGTGGTGGTCACGGACAGGAGCATGGCAGCGGTCTATCGCGCAGTTGACCTGCGGCTGGCCGTGCCGGAGCGAAGCGACGGGACGGGCGGCTGTCTGGTCCAACTGCCGTTGGACGCGGCGGCGCGACGGTGGAAGGGGATGCATCCGGGAGGCGTGACGTTCCAGGCGGAAGTTCGCGGCGGGAGGACGTCCGGAGTAGGGCGGCCGCGAGTACGCGAGAGGGATGTCTGCGTACGTCCCGGCCGCGCGAGGGGAGGACCTTCTGTACCAGGTGCTGAACGAGCACCTGCAGACGTTCCTTGCCGCGCGCGACGAGGACGGGGTGCGGGTCCCCCGGTACGCCCGCGAAGAGCTCGAGGACTACCTCGCCTGCGGCATGCCCGAGCACGGGTTCGCGCTGCTCCGTTGCGACGGGTGCGGGACGGCGCGGGCGGTGGCGTTCTCGTGCAAGCACCGGGGATTCTGTCCCTCCTGCACCGGCCGGCGCATGAACCAGGGCGCCGCGCACCTCGTGGACAACGTGTTCCCGCGGGCTCCCGTGCGCCAGTGGGTGTTGTCGCTTCCCATGCCGCTGCGGTTCCGCCTCGCGTGGGACGGCGAGCTGTGCCGCCAGGTGCTGGCGACCTTCCTGTCCGAGGTGTTCGCGCACTATCGCGACGCCACGGGCCTCACCGCAGCACGCGGCCGCGCGGTGACGTTCGAGCAGACGTTCGGCTCGTCGCTGAACGCGAACCTGCACTTCCATGCGCTCGTGCTCGACGGGGTCTACGAGGCTGACGCCGCCGTGTTCCACCCCGCTCCCTCGCCGACCACCGCCGAGGTGCAGCTCGTGGTGGACCAGGTGCGTGAACGCGTGGAAGCGCTCCTGCGGGCCCGAGGGCTGCTCGACGACGAGGGCGAGGTCGCCGACGCCGACGACGATGACGGCCAGCAAATGCTCCTGTGGACCCTCAACACGAACTTCCACCCCGACCGCGAGTCATGGCCTGATCGCCGCGCGGGCCGCCGCCGCCGCCGCCGTGCCCGGGTTCGCCGCGGCGATCGACCGCCCGGAGCTCCCGACGGCGGCGGTGCGGTCGAGCAACGGCACCAGCGCCGCCACCGCCTGCGGTCCGGTGATCGCGTGCACGTACACGATCGGGGCGTGCGGCTGGGCGAGGAACAGGTCCCGACCGATCTCCGCGAGGACGTGCAGCGCCGCCACCGGCTCCGTCAGGAGGCGGTGGCCTGGACCTGGCAGGCGCTGTGCGCCGTGCACGCGGCCCACCGGCAGCCGCCCGCGGATCCGGACGACGAAGCGGCGGACGGCTGGGAGGGCCTGATCGCCGCGGCGGTCCGGACGGGCGACGAGCACGCGATCAAGGGCGCGCTGGCCTGCGTCCGGGGAGACCGACGCCGGACGGACCCGCGCTGGCGGCGGGTGGCGAGCCGGCTGACGACGGCCTGACCGAGCCGACCCGGCCGGCGACGCGGGCACCGGGCCTATCGCCGCCCACAGCGGCCCGAACATCAGCCCGCGCCAGACGACCACGTCGCCCACCGGGTTGTCCGCGGGGAGGCGCAGCTGCGGATCCCGCGCCACCACCACGTCCGCGGCCCGCAGCGAGCGCGTCAGGGCGCGGAACGTGACGTCGTCGCCGATGGCGCGCGCGGCCCCGATCGCGAACCCCGACGACGACGGCGACGCGTCGACGACCGGCCCGGAATCCACGTCCACCGTGCCCTGCCAGCCCGGCCCCCAGTCCGAGGCCTGCCGCGCGACGGACCAGCGCCGAGCAGCGCACGGTCGTACTGGTCGCGGGCGAGCCCCGGATTCGACAGCACGTTCGCGGCGACGAGCCCGATCGCAGACCACTCGGGGCCGTCGAGCGCGGCGCCGTCGGCCCGGAAGGAGGCGCCGAGCAGGCCCGGGCCCGGCTCGACGAGCGCGCGGGCCGCGGACGCGGTCCACCCGCGGATCCGCGCTTCGGGGTCGGTTCCGTCGACCCCGTCGGCCGTCCGCAGCGCGACCCGCGCGGTGGTGACGCAGAACCGCAACGCCTCGTCGGGGTCGCTCTCGGGGAGGCCCGACGGCGCGGCGTCGACGAGAGCGACCTGCTCCCGGTGCAGCGCCCTCGCCAGCGGCGCGTCTTCGACCGCCCGCCCCGCGCGCACCATTCCCACCACGTCGACCTCCACGTGGAGGATCGCGGTGCACCGCGTGTCGCCCACTTCTGGGAAGAACACGGTGGCGCGACCAGCGGGCAGCTCGAAGGTGTGGGCGCGCGCCGGGTTCTTCGCCGGGCGGGCGAGCTGGTCTTCGTGGACGAGCGAGGCGAGCTCGGGCGGACGCAGGCGGCGTCGAACCAGGTGCAGTCGGTCTGGGCGAGCCCGGACGGAGGGTGGGTGGTGGCAGCGGGCCGTCACGGCATGGTGTCGTTCCACGCCGCGCCGTAGCGAGGACGCTCGCCGCCACGACCCGGCCGCGCCCCGCGGTCGCCGCCCTCCGGGAGCGGCTGCGGGCGAGAACGGCGGGCTGACCCGGCCCGCGCTTCAGGCCGAGCCGGCCGCGAACCGCCGGGCGAACGGCCCCAGGAACCGCCGCTCCGGCGACCAGTCGCTGATCGCGAACACCACCTCGGCGAACACGCCGTCGAGTCGGTCCAGCGCCGCGAGGAAGTGGTCGGCCACCCGCTCCGGGTCGTTGTGGAACGCGCCGCAGCCCCAGGCGCCGAGCACGAGGTGGGTCTCGCCGCGGGCGGCCGCGAGGTCGAGCACACGGTCGACGCGCGCGCGGAGGAGCGCCGCCCCCTCGGCGACCGGCACGGGCGTCCGCCCCCTCGCAGCGGAGGACCCAGGACGAGCACCGGAGGGGGTCGCCCTGCTGGTGCGCGGCGTACATCGGGTCGCCGTCGAGCGCGGAGAAGAGGGTGGACGCGAAGCACAGCGTCTCTTCCTGGGCGCGGGACCCGGTGAGGAACCCGCCGCCCGGGTCGGTGCCGTTCGCGAAGTTCAGCACGCAGGGCTTCACCCCGCGCGCGGCGAACGACCGGGCGGCGGTGAGGGTGGGCTCGTTGTGGACGGCGGTCTCCCACGCGGCCCGCGCCGCCATCGACCGGATCGAGGCCGCGCGTCGCGCCCCCGCGCGGTGAGCCTCGGGCCGCGCCCGGTGGCCCCCGGTGCCCGCGTTCGCGCTCCGCGGCGCCCTCCGCGCGCGCGCGTCGTCCGTGGCTGGACGCGCCCCGGCCCGGCCCCGTCCGGCCCGGCCCCGTCGCGACTCCGGCGCGCTGATCCCCGGGGGGCCGTCCCGACGCTCACCCCCCCGCGCGCGCTTCGGCCCCACCAGCGTGTCCAGCCACGCCCGCACCACCACGTCCCCCTGCGCGTCCCGCAACACCACCGGGACCTCCCAGCTCCGCCGCTCCGCCGTCTCCGGCACCGGGCAGTCGCTGGTGCCGGTGATCGGGCCGCGGGCCTTCTTCACGTATTCCAGCCGCATCCCTGCCACGATGAACCGCGCGTCGTCCGGCAGCGAGTACGCCAACGCCGCGTTCCCCGTGAGCTCGCACAGGTTCGCCAGCGCCACCGCGTGGACCGAGCGCAGGTGGTTCCGGACCGAGGGGCGGTCCTTCATCACCACCTCCGCGTGGCCCGTTCGCAGCGCCACGACCTTCGCGCCGATCGTGCCGGTGTACGGGGCCGCCCGCCCCACCAGGAGCGAGAACACCGTTCGGCCCCCGGGGACGGCCGACAGCCGGTCCCACAGCGTCCGGAGGGGGTTTCCGCGCGCGTCGAGGTCGATCACCATGTCCGCTCCCTCGCGCCCGCGTATCGCGGCCCCGGGGCAGCGGAGGCGACGTGCTCACGTCCGACCCGATGGGCGACCGGCCCGGGAAGATCCTGCTCAACGGCAACGCAGAGTCCATCGAGCGCTTCGCGCAGCTCGCCCACCGCACCGTCGGGGAGTCCACCCACCGGGACGAGGGCTATCCTACCTGTCCCCCCGACGGGGAGCGCGCCGCCCTCAACCGACGCCGGGTGAGACCAGCACGATCTTGCCGCGGCGCCCGGGCTGGGCGTCGTGGCGCAGGGCCTCGACCGCGGACTCGAGGGGGTAGCGCGCTTCGACCGGCGTGGAGAGGACCCCGCCCGCGACCAGCCCCACCAGCTCGCGGGTGACCGCGGCGCGCCGCTCCGGCTTGAGGGCCCGGAGCGCGCGGAGCCGGGAGTAGCCGCGGATGGTCACGTCGCGGAACACCACGCCGGCCGCGGGCAGCCGGACCTCGTCGGACGCGAGGAGCCCGTACACCCACAGCTCCCCACCCTCCGAGAGGGCCTCGTGGAGCTGGCCGCTGGCCTGGCCGGCGACCGCGTCGAGCGCCCGCACCAACGGGGCGCCGGCCGCTTCCCGGAGCCGGGCCGGGAGGTCGGGGCCTTCCACCACCACCGCCGCGGCCCCGCGCGACAGGACCAGCGCCCGGGTCGACTCGTCTCGCACCACGGCGACGGCCCGCAGTCCGCGCGCCCGGCACAACGCCAGGATCAGCGCCGACACCGCGGAGGTCCCGGCGTTGAGCGCGAGGCAGGCGCCCGCGGGCAGGCCTTCCAGCAGACCCGCCGCGGTGAAGGGGTTCACCGAGAGCATCGACGCCTGCTCGAGGTCGGTGCCCGGCGGCAGCGGCAGCACGCCGTCGTCCTCGACCGCCATCCGCTCCCGCCAGGTGCCCCCCCAGGGGATGGCGACCCGGTCGCCCACCGCGAAGCGGGACTCCGGGCCCACCTCGACGACCACCCCCGCGCCTTCCACGCCGAGCGGCGCGGGCAGCGGCGGACGATACAGGTGCCGGCCCCCGAGGAGCAACACGTCGGCCGGGTTGATCGGGCGCGCCGCGATCGCCACCACCACCCCCGCGCGCGGGCACACGGGGGGCGCCGCCGTCTCCACCCGGACGGACACCGCGGGGTCCGCATCGAACGCCGTGCACACCACCTGTCTCATCGGGCCTCCCAGCGCCGTCTCAGAAGAACCGGCCGAAGAACGTCGTGACCACCGCGGCCCCCTCCGGGCTCCAGACCTCGTGCCCGCCGCCGGGCGGCGTGCAGAGGACCACGTCTTCTCCGGCGCCACACCCGGAGAACTCTACGCACGCCGGGTCGAGGGGCGACGGCGCGGCGCTCGCGCGCGGCGCGCAGCCGTGGGCCGCAGCCCAGTGCTCGGCGGTGTCCACGCTCTGCTGAAGGAGGACTGTCCCGTCCCCGGTCAGGTGGACGACGAGCTGGGGGATCGGCGCGTCGTCGCAGCGGGAGAGGTCGAGGTGCAGCGGCGCGCCGGCGTCGTCGACCAGGAACGGGTACGCGGGGAAGTCCAGCCCGGACTGGAAGTTGGCGATACCGGCCAGCGGCTCCCCGAAGCAGCGCAGGGTCTGCGCGAAGAAGCCGCCGCCGGAGAAGCCCACCGCATACACCTGATCCGGCGCGGTACAGGCCTCGGCGGCCAGGAGGTCCCGGAAGGCCCGGAACGCCTGGATGTCCGGGTTCCCGGACGGCTCGCTCAGCGTGTCCCACGACACGTACGCGGCGGAGTCGTCGCGGACTTCGGGGGCGACCAGGTTCTCGCCGCGCAGGGCGACGACGATCGCGCGCTCACCGTACTCGTCGGCGCCGAAGATGCCCTGGGTGAAGGTGGACGGGTCGGGCGTGAAGCCGGCGTCCTGGTCGCCGTGGAGCTCGAACACCACCGGCCTGGGCGACGCGCCGTCGTATCCGGCGGGGAACCGGATCGCGGCGCGGCGGGTGACCCCGCCCACCACCCGTTCGACCTCCGACTCGGGGTCGCCGTCGCCGTCGCCGTCGCCGAACGCGGCCGGGTCGTGGGGCCGGCCGCAGCCCTCGCTCCCGGTCGGGCCCTCGGTTCCGGTCGGTGGGGTGCCGGACCCGTCGGTGGTCGACGGGGTGCCGGAGTCGACCGGCGTCCCGGTGGGCTCCGTGGCGACGTCCTTCGGGCCGGAGCCGTCGGTGGACGGACACCCGGCGAGGAGCCACCCCAGCCACCACCCTGCTCCGACGACCCTGCGCATCCCGGCCTCCTCACACGCGGTACGGACCCCAGCCACGGGCTCAGCTCCGGACGACGATCTTGCCCCGCATTCCGCCGGCTTCGAGCCTGCGGTGGGCGTCCGCCACCTGTTCGAGCGGGACGATCGAGTCGATCACCGGCCGGACCTGACGCCGCTCGGCCAGCACCCGCAGCGCCTCGATCTTCGGAGCGGTCCGCTCCATGAACCCGAAGTAGAGCGTCTGGTTGCGGATCTGCATGCCGCCGATGCTTCCGTCGACGCTCACGATGGTCGCCAGCTTGCCGTAGGCACGCACGCACGGGATGCTCCGCGGGAGGGTGTCTCCGCCGACCGTGTCGTACGCGGCGTCGACGCCCCGGCCCCCCGTGAGGCGGAGCACCTCGTCCTCGAACCGGACCGCGCGGTAGTCGATCACCTCGTCGGCGCCGAGCGCGCGCACGAACGCCTCGTTCTCCCGCCGGGCGGTGGTGAGGACGCGGGCGCCCGCCGCCTTCGCGAGCTGGATCGCGACGGAGCCCACGCCACCGGCGCCGGCGTGGACGAGCACGGTGTCGCCGACGGTGGTGCCGAAGAACGTGACGATCGCGTCGTAGGCCGTCATCGCCGCGAGCGGCAGCGACGCCGCCTCCTCGAACGACAGGTGCGCGGGCTTCTTCGCCACGATCTCGGCGTCCTCGACGTGGTACTCGGCGTAGGTCCCCTGCCGGCCGAAGATCCGGGCGCTGTAGAAGACCTCGTCGCCGGGCGCGAGGTGGGTGACGCCCTCCCCGAGGGCGTCGACCACACCGGCGGCGTCGTAGCCGAGGATCGCGGGCATCGGCACGCGCGTCCAGGCCCCGCTCCGGCGGATCTTGGTGTCCACCGGGTTCACCGAGGAGGCGCGCACCCGCACCCGCACCTGGCCGGGTCCCGGGGTGGGCACGGGCTGGTCGGACGTCTCGAACTGCTCGGGACCGCCGAACGCACGGATGATCATCGCCTTCATGGGTCGCTCCTCCAGCGCTCACCGCGCCGACCCTGCGACCTACCCGGGCGGGTCCCTCCCGTCGACGCGACGGCGGCGCTCGATCCGGGCCGGCGACGGCGACGAGCCCGCGCCGGGCGCAGCGCCCGGGGGCTCGTCACCGGGAGCACGGGGTCAGGGGACGTCGACCGCCACCCAGCCGGCGATCGACTCGTTGCCGGCGGCGTCCCGGGTCCGGATCCGGGCCCAGTAGCGGTAGCCCGAGCTCAGCGTGAACGGACGGTGGTGGTCGATGACCAGCTCGTTGATCTGGTAGATGCCCCACCCCGACCACTCCACGTCGGTCGACGCCGGCTCGTCGGTGGTCCAGTAGATGTCGACCCCGCCGCGGCGGAGGACGAACCGGATCGCGGACATCTCCGGCGAGGTGAGGTCGGGCGGCGGCGTCGGATCCTCCTCCTCGACCCCGGTGTCGGCCGGCGGGTTGTTCGGCGGGTTGTTCGGCGGGTTGGTCCCCACGAGCTGCAGCGCGCGGTTCACCGCGGCCTCCGCGTTCAGCCGGCCGTGGCCGGACCAGGTGTCCCAGCCCGGGCTCGACATGTCGATCGCGGTCTCGGTCAGCACCTGGCGGATCGTGGCCGGATCGTCGAGGCCGACCGCCACCAGCAGCGCGGCGACGCCCGCGACGTGGGGGCTCGCCATCGAGGTGCCGTTCCAGCTCTCGAACCGGCCGGAGACGGTCTCCTGGAGGATCCCGCTGCCGGGCGCGACGATGTCCAGGCCGTTGCCGCCGTTGCTGAAGCTGGCGATCTGGTTCGAGGAGGTCGTGGCGCCCACGCCGATGACCAGCGGGTCGGCGGCGGGGTACCCGCTCGACGACCACCCGTTGTTGCCCGTTGCGGCGACCATCGTCACCCCGAGGCGGTCCGCGTACACCTCGGCGTCCCGCACCGCCTGGCTGTAGCCGGACGACGAGAGGCTCATGTTGATGACCTTCGCGCCGTTGTCGGCCGCCCACCAGATGCCTTCGGCGACGTCCGACATGCTCCCAGAACCGCTGTCGGAGAGGACCTTCACCGGAAGGACGGTGGAGCGCGGCGCGACGCCGGCGGCGCCGTAGCCGTTGTTGGTGGTCTGGCAGACGGTGCCGGACACGTGGGTCCCGTGGCCCTGGCGGTCGCTGTGGGCGCTCCGGTTGTAGACCGCGTCGTAGCCGACGAGCAGGTCGCCGATGCCGTCCCGGCCGTTCGGGCTCACCCCGGTGTCGAGCACCGCGACGATGACGCCCTCGCCCATCGTCACGTCCCAGGCGGCGGAAGCGTTGATCGCGCGCAGGCCCCACTGCTGGTTGTAGCTGGTGTCGTTCGGGATCGCGTCGGCCGTGACGATGTAGTTCGGCTCGACGTAGCGGATCAGGGACTCGTCGGCGGACTCCGCCACCACCTGGTCGACCGTCCGGCCGTCGGTGATGCGGGCCCGCAGCATGCCGAGGCCGTCGTTCCACCGGAGGCGCTCGAGGCCGTGCCGGTCGAGGAGCGCGTTGATCTCTTCGTCGGTCGCGTCGGTGCGGAGACCGAACACCACCTCGTCCTCGACGAAGGGGGCGTTCTGCATCAGCGCCATCGTGGTTTCGGAGCCGCAGGCGGCCAGGAAGAGAAGGGCAGACAGGAACCTCATGATCACCTCGATGTCGGGAGGCGGCGGTCGACCGACGGCCACCTCGTATATACACGCTGTTTACAAGCAACAGCCGTGCCAACGAGAATGGCGCTTCAGAACATGATCTCATCCCGGATTGCGGCTGGAATGTCGCAGCCTGCCGACGCGGTCGCCTGGCGGATCACCCTGGTGCTGTCCGACCTCGTCACCACCGCCGAGGACGGCGCTGCCACGTTCCGGGACGACGACGGCAACGGCGCCGCCGACCCCGGGGCCTCCGAGTTCGTCGCGCGGATCGTGCGGGTGGGCGAGCAGCGGTTCGTCCCCGGCCAGAAGACCGTCCCGTCGGTGAACGACGACCCCGCCGACCCCTCCGGGATGTACCCGGTGGACGGCGTGGTCGAGGTGGAGATCGAAGGCGTGGGGACGGGAGCGATCCGACCGGTCGCCTACCACAACGGCGGGGCGAGCACGTTCCTCGAGGTCGACGGCGCGGGGACCCCGACCGAGACCCACGTGGTGGGCGACCCGATCACCGTGGACGGCCCGCCGCCGACGGTGGCGCCGAACAGCCCCCGGACGGTGGCCCCCGGCGAGTCCCTCGACGTCACCCTCACCGACGTCTCCGACCTGGTCGCGTACCGGGTGACCCTGGTGGTCGCGGACAACGTCACCCCGGGCCCGGACCAGACCGGGACCTTCGTCGACCTCGACGCGAACGGGTACGCGGACGCGGGCCCCTCCGAGACGGTGGCCCTGATCTCGCAGGTGAACGGGGAAGACCTCCCCTCGCCCGGCAAGACGGTGCCGGCCCCGGAGGACGACCCGGCGAACCCGACCGGGGGGGGCCTCACCGTCCGCGTGACCGGGGTGGCGGCCGGGGCGGTGGTGCCGGTGGCCTACGTCAACGGAGGCGCCACGACCTTCCTGGAGCTGAGGGGCGAGGGTGTCGAGCCGGCGGAGGGTCTCCGCGAGGAGCGTCCCGATCTCGGATTGGCGGCCCTGGGTGAGGAGCGAGGCCGCGACCTCGACCCGGGCTGCGACCTCCTGGGCGGGAGACAGCGCCATCGCCTGCACCGCCGCGGCCAGCGCGACCCACGACGGGTACGGACCCTGCAGCGCGAACACCTGGCCCGCGCGCTCCAGTGCACGCAGCGCCACCGCCCCGTCCCCCCGCGCCGCCGCCCGCCGGCACGCGGAGACGAGGTTGTCGCTCTCGCGCGCCAGCTCCTCGCTGTCGGCGCCCAGGCAGGCGTAGTGCCGGCCGTGCCGGGCCTCCGCCGCCGCTGCCGGGTCGGCCTGCAGCCGGTCCCGCGCGAACTCCCCGACCACCACCCAGGTCGACAGCCGCCCGCTCGACGCGTCGACCCGCACCAGGCTCGCGTCCACCAGCTCCTGGAGTACGTCCAGCGCCCAGGGGCCGCCCGCCCCGAGGTCCAGCACCGCCTCCGCCGCGGACCAGTCGAACCCGCCCTCGAACACCGACACCTGCGACAGCGCGCGGCGGCCTGCCTCCGTCAGCAGCTCCCACGACCACCACAGCGACGTCTCCAGGCTCCGGTGCCGCTCCGGGCGCTCCGCTCCGCCTCGCTACGTGCAGCGGCCCCCGCTGTCGCACGACGGGGTCGCCCCCTCAGAACCAAAACCCGACAGGCTCACCCGGCAGGCCGACGGAAAGCTGTTCCTGAAGTTCAAGCGCGGCTGGGACGACGGCACTACCGGCATCGTGCTCACACCACACCAGCTCCTCGCCCGCCTCGTCGCCATCCTGCCGCAGCCGCGGCGCAACCTCACGCACTACCACGGTGTCTTCGCCCCCGCGGCCCGCGGACGCGCCGACATCGTCCCCAGGCCCAAGGTCGAGCCGGGGCCCCGGCTCACGCTGCTCCCTGCCAGAGCCAAGGCCCGCCGCCGCCACCACCCGGCATGGATCCCCTGGGCAGAACTTCTGTTCCGCGTGTTCGGAGCCGACGCGCTGGCCTGTCCCCACTGCGACGGGCGGTTGCGCGTGCACGCGGTGATCCAGGGCCGCTGGGCGACGCGGCGGGTGCTTAGGTGCCTGGGCCGGCCCTCGGCCACGCCGCGGCTGTGGAGCGCACGGGGTCCACCGGTGGCCGCCTGAGGTTGCCCGGGGGCCACGGCGTGCTCCGGGGAGAGGTTTGACCTGGGGTCGCGCCGACGACGGGAGCCGGAGGAGCCCCAGGAACCAACGCCGCGTTTCCACCGGGCGGCCGTCAACGCCGCACCGACCGCATGACTCGTGCTACCCTCCAGCCAACGTCCAGTGAAGCCGGCGATGCAGCCGGACCATGGCGGAGTCCCTTATCCTACCTGTCCCCGCCGTCGCTCGACTCGACCTCCACCCGGTGTGAAGGCGATCGGCTGGTCGTCACCGCCGACGTCGCCGGCCGCGTGCACGCAGCCCGCGCAGTGCTCGTGTCCACCGAGAGTGGCTCGGGTGCAGTGGCCGTCGAGCTGGCGCCCGGCGAGCTCCCCGAGGGTTCCTTGTGGGAGCGCTACGCCCACGAGGCGCCGCCGACCACCCCCACCTGCGACGCGGCCCGCACCGCCACCGTCATCGAGGTCACCGACGCGGCGGGAGCCCTCGTCGACTGCGTGGCCTACGGCGCCGGCGCGGCCGAGGTCGTGGCCGGCCGTCGCGACGAGCAGCTGGCCGGCGTCACGCACGCCGACTGGTCGGCCTGCCGCGTCCGGTAGGGTCCACCGTCAGTCAGTCGCACATCACCATGCCGCCGCTCGGAGCCTGCGGGATGAAGCCGCACAACACGGTGCACTGGGCGCCGCAGTTGGTCACGTGGCACCCGGTCGCAGGGCAGGTGATGTCGCAGTTCCCGTCGGCGCAGTCGACCTCGCACGAGTCGGCCTGGCTGCACTCGACGTCGCACTCCGCCCCCTGACAGGCGACCACCACCGCCCCGCCGGAGCCCTGCACGTCGCAGGTCGGCGCTCCGTTGCACTCGACGTCGCACGAGGACGAGCGGTTGCACGCCACGTCGCAGGCGCCGGCCCCGCTGCACTCGACCTCGCACGGCGCCGCCTCGCACGCGCAATCGTCGCCCTCGCACAGGTCGACGTCGGTGGTGGGGTCCGTGAGGTCGTCGTCGTCGTCACCCGTCGTGCTCGTCCCGGTCTCCCCCGAGCCGCCCTTGTCGTCGGTCGAGACCTCGCACGCCGCCAACGCAACGAACCCGAGCAACACCACCCCGAGCTTCCACCCATTCGTCGTCATCGTCTCCTCCCGGCCGGCACTACGCGCCGCTGGGGGTGATGTTGCACCGCCGACGCCGAAGCAGGGCGACTTCGATCGTTGCAGGGAGCCAACCGACGGCGTCCCCGCCCGTCGCACACGCCAACGTGATGGTCACCACGCCGTGGTGGCCGTGGTGGTGGTGCCCGTCGTCGTCGTCGTCGTCGCCGTGTCCGCCGCCGCACCCGGTGTCGTCGTCCGGGGGCTCCTCGAACGCCCCCGCCGCGTACAGCGGCGCGTTGCGGAGCAGCAGATCGCCGTCGGTGCCCAGGCTCGACACGCGCGGAACGGGAGGAAGCGAGCGCGCGAGCCCCCGACGGGAGCCCGCAGCAGGCCGGCGGGTCACCGGCCAGGGCCGCTGGGCGACGCGGCGGGTGCTTAGGTGCCTGGGCCGGCCCTCGGCCACGCCGCGGTTGTGGAGCGCACGAGGTCCGCCCGTGGCCGCCTGACGTTGCCTGGGGCCCACGGCGTGCTCCGGGGAGAGGTGTGCCCTGGGGGTCGCGCCGACCACGGGAGCCGGAGGAGCCCCACGAACCAACGCCGCGTTTCCACCGGGCGGGCGTCAACGCCGCACCGACCGCACGACTCGTGCTACCCTCCAGCCCATGTCCAGGGAAGCCGGCGATGCAGCGGGACCATGGCGGAGGCCCTTATCCTACCTGTCCCCACTGACGCGGGGCCGAGGGAGTGTAGGAGTCGGAATGCGGGCCTCGGACGTGAATGTGGTCGGTGGGATCGGCGGGCTGGCCCCTGCCGCGGCGAGCCGAGAGTGAACCCACCCCCACCTTCGCAGGCTGAGGGGGAGTTGCGGGTGGTGCGGCCATCGCGGTGGCTCCTCGGGCTGCTCGCTCTCCACGGGGTTGTGGTCAGCGTCCCGTGCCTGTTCTTTCCACCTGTGCCCCCGCTCCCCGGGGTCGCAGGAGTCCTGGCCGTCCTCGGTCTGTCGTGGGTCATCCACCTGGGTGTCGAGCGCTGGTCTCGCTCCCTCGGGGAGCCAGCGCTGAAGCGGCTCTTGATCGCGGTGCGGGTGGTGCATTGGGCGGGGGTGCTGGTCGGCGGGGCGCTCACGGCCGTGGTCCTGCTGTACGCGCTCCGGTCCGTTACCCCCGGCGCGGGGCTCTACCCCCTCCGTCACGTCCGGCTGATGTTCGTGCTGACGATCCTGGGGCCGCTCCCGGGCTTGTGGCTGCGGGAGGCCCTCGACCGGACACCAGCCACGCACCAGGTTGCCCCGAGCACGGGCTTGCGGAAGGTGGTTCCGTTCGTGGTTCTCTCGAGCGTGGCCTGCATGTTCGCGGCGCTGGCTCCGCCGCTGCTCGCGGTCCTCGTGCCGGTGACCTGCGTCGCGGTGGGACTCGCGACCGGGTGGATGGCGCCGACAGGGCCCTCGGGACCCGAGCGGCTCGGGTTCGCCGTCAGGATGGTGAGCAGCCTCGTGATCGCCGCGTCCTGGCGGCTTTCCCTGTTCGCCTGGGCCGGCATGTTCAACGGCCTGTTTGCGGGAGGCCTGGTCATCGGCGTGGGACACGAACAGGCGTTGGGACACGGGCGGTTCCAACTCGGGCGATACCTGAGCCCGCATCCATCGCGGCTCCGACGGGTGGCGATCGAAAGCGGAGACTTCTCGGGAGGGTCCGACCTCGACCGCCACCGCGGTCCAGGAGACGACTTGAACGAAGCGATGCTGGCGTTCGAATCGGGTGATCTCGATCGCTCGGCGCAGCGGGTCGCCCAGCATGTCGCGGGCAACAGCAGGGACCTGGCGGGCAACGCGCGTGGGCTCACCCTGGCTGTCCTTTCGGGCCGGAGCGGTCCGGACACCTGGGAGCGCGCGGTCGCCCTCCGCGTCGCGTCGCGCGGGCCGGTGGGGGTGGCCTCGGGGGCGTGGGCAGGAACCGAGGGCCTCGATGCCCTGGCTGCGGCCTCTACCGGTCGCAGCGACGAGGCGCGGCGCTTGCTCGAGACGCCGGTGGAGCAGTGGGGGAGGGTGTGGCGAGCCTGGATCCACCTGCGGCGCGGCGGCGCGTTCGCCTTGCTTGGCGATGCGGAGGGGGCTCAGCGCGAATGGCGGGCGGGGGCCGGGCTCGGACCTGGCGCCGCTGCGCTGTGGTGCGCCTCCTTTGCGGACGGCAGCCGGGTGGTCCACGTCTCTCGAGCGTGAACCACTGAGGCTCGACGAGCCGGATCTGGTCCACGGAACACTCGAAGTGCGTCAGGCCCCTGGTCCTCTCTGCGGTTCGCGATTGCCTTCCCTGCCTTGCCCAGCCGGAGGCGCCGTGTACCCCTTCTTCGTTGCCCTTCACGTGCTGCTGTGCCTGTTCCTCATCAGCGTCGTACTCCTCCAGCCAGGAAAGGGAGGCGATGTCGGTGCTGCGTTCGGCGGTGGCGGAGGCTCGACGATCTTCGGTCCCCGCGGCCCCACCAACGTCTTGCAGCAGGCGACCACCGCGGTGGCGGTGTTGTTCATGGTCACGAGCTTCACGCTCGCCATCTACTCCACGCCGGCTCTCGCTGGCTGGGGTCGGGCCGACGGTGGGCTCGGGGAGCGGGTTCGCCTGGACCTGTCCCCTGGAGAGCTCGTCCGCGCCGAGCGCCTCGCTGGGGCGCGGACTTGACGGCGCGGCATCTCGCGCTTGCGTCGGTGACCGGGCTCGTCCTGGGGTGCCTGTGTGGCCTGCCGATCCACCTTCCGCTCCGCTCCCTGTGGTTCAGGGTAGAGGAGCGGCGGCGCCCCGAGGACGTGACCCTGGTGTGGGTGGCGGCGCGCGACCTCCCCGCTGGAGCCACCCTCACGCAGGACGACCTGTACGGCGTCCAGTTCCCCTCCCGGTTCGCCCCAGACGGGGTGCTCACCGGCGACCCGGACCGGCAGGTCGGTCGGCGCCTGCTCCCCTGCCTCGCGGACGAGCCGCTGCGCGAGGAGCGCCTCGAGCCTGTCTCCCGCTCCAGACAGGCTCGCTGAGCGTTCCATCCGCGGGGACGGTTCGGCCGCGGGCACCCCGATGTTAGGGTCTCCCGGAGGCGGTGATGTCGGCGGATCCGGGCGTGCGCGGAGACCAGGAGTGGTTGCTGACGGATGGGCGGGCGCTGGCGACGGGCCAGGCTACGTTCGGCGCCCTGTGCGACCGGCTGGTGGGCGGCGGCCTGCCGCTGTTCCGGTGCTGGTACGGCTCGCTGACGTTGCATCCGCTCGTCTACGCCGCGGGCTGCACCTGGCGCCGCGGCGGCGAGCTCACCGTGAACACGCGACCTCACGGGTTCGAGCACAGTCCGATGTGGCGCCAGAGTCCGGCGATCTCCTTGCTCGAGGGGGGGCCGCCGGTCCGACGCCGGGCGGGGCTCGAACCAGTGGACTACCCGATCGTCGCGGACCTGTTCGCGCTCGGCACGACGGAGTACCTGGCCTTCGCGCTGTCGTTCGGGGGCAGGCCCATGGTCACCACCTCGTTCACGACCGACGCGCCCGGAGGCTTCACCGACGCACAGGTCGCGCACCTGCTGGCGTTGCGGCCGGCGCTCGGCGCGGTGCTGGAGATCCACTCGCGGCAGGAGGTGGCGACCACCGTCCTGCAGACCTACCTCGGCGCCGACGCTGGCCGCCGCGTGCTCTCCGGGGCGATCCGCCGCGGGGACGGCGAGACGATCCGCGCCTGTTTGTGGTTCTCGGACCTGCGGAACTTCACGGGCCTGTCGGACCACCTCCCGACGGAGGGGCTCCTGTCCCTCCTCAACGACGCCTTCGAGCTGCAGGTCGACGCCATCGAGCGCGTCGGCGGCACCGTGCTGAAGTTCATGGGTGACGGGCTGCTTGCGATCTTCCCTGCTTCGCACGAAGACGATGGCCGAGCGGCTTGCGCCGCCGCGCTCGCCGCAGCTGCGGAGGTGGCAGCCCGGCTCCCCGACCTCGATCGACGGCGCGGGGACACGTCGGTCCGCTACGGGCTGGCGCTCCATTTCGGGGATGTGGTGTTCGGCAACATCGGCAGCCGCTCGCGCCTCGACTTCACCGTCATCGGGCCCGCCGTGAACCGCGCCGCCCGCCTGGAGGCGCTCACCAGCCGCCTCGGCCACGCCGTGTTGTTGTCGGGCGACGTGGCTGCGCGCTGTGGGGCACCGGTGACGTCCCTCGGCCACCATGCGCTCAAGGGGGTGTCCGAGCCCGCCGAGGTGTTCTGCCTCACGGGGGACGGAGGAGTCAGGGCGGAGTGACGCCGATGGCGAGGCACCCGGACACCGAGTCTCGCTGCTCGGCATAGTCGGTCCAGGTGCGCTTGCGGGCGACGACGGCTTCCCGCAGCCGCTGCACCTCCGTCCGCGCCCGGTCGGAGGTCTCCATCCCCGGGACCGCGTATCGACGGACCTCGTTGTCGAGCGCATCGACGTACCGTTGCGCGGCTTGCGAGCGCTCCGGCTCCTCCGGGGTCGACTGCCAGGAGTGCAGCAGCACCTCGAGGGTCGCGGTGTCGCCGCCGAGCGCGGTGACGGCGTCCATCGCCTCGCCCTCCTGCACGAGGGTGTCGAGCACCTGACCGGCCACGCGGGCCTCCGCCGAGACCCGGCGGAGCTCGCGGGTCGACGCGTACGGGATGCCGAGGAACACCACCAGCAGCAGCGCCATCGGCCCCGCCATCCTGGTCGGATCCATCATGGCCTTCAGGACCAGATCGAACACCTGCCGCAGGACCTTCCCACCCTCCTCCGCCACGGCGCCTGCGGACAGCCCGTCGGCCTCCTGTTCCCCTTCCTCGGCCGGCCGCGACGTGGTGTCGGCGGGCGGCGGGGTGGGGGCGGGTCGGGTGGGCGCCTCGATGCTGACCTGCGTCGACCGTTGGGGCGGGGGAGTCGCGCTGCGCTCCACGTAGTCCGGCGTGCGCTCCGAGCGCGTGGCAGCCACCGGGACCCGGTACGGGAGCGCGCGCGGGGTGGCGGTCGGGGCGGCCGACGGGGCGGTGGGTGGGCTGGCTTCGACTCCGGGGTTGGTGGCGCCGTCCCCGGCGGAGGACAGGCCGCTCCGGAGCGTCGACACCTCCTCTGCATCGAGGGCTTCGCCGAACGTCTCCGGCAGGCGGAGGCCCGGCGCGCCGGCGGGGTCGGTGAGGTGCGGCAGCGCGGCGTCGAGACCCTCGACGAACGCGGCCATGTCCGCAGGCCGGCGGTTCCGATCGAACGCCGTCGCCCGCTCGATCAGGTCCCGCAACGGCTCCGGAACGAGTTCGAGCCCGCGTCCGGCCAGTCGCTCCACGGGATCGCACCCGGTGAGCAGGACGAACAACGTCATGCCCAGGCTGAACACGTCCACGCGGACGTCGACCGACGAAGCGTCCTTGGCCTGCTCCGGGGCCATGTACCCGTGGGTCCCCATCGCCGCGCCGACCTTCGTGCGCCCCACCTCCGACACCCGGGCGATGCCGAAGTCGGTGAGCTGGCAGACCCCGGCGCGGGACACGAGGATGTTGTGCGGCTTGATGTCTCGGTGGACCACACCGACTTCGTGGGCGGCCGCCGCCCCGAGCGCCGCCTGGCGGATGCAGGTGGCGGCCAGCTTCGGCGACATCTTCTCGTGGAGGGCCAGCCAGCCCCCGAGCGACCCCCCCGTCACGAGCTCCATCACGAGGTACGGCAGGGGTCCTTCGGTGGCCACGTCGTAGATCCGGACCACGTTCGGGTGGTCGAGCTGGGCCATCGTCCGCGCTTCCTGGTCGAACCGGGCGCGCAGCTTGGTGCGGCGGGCGGCGTCGGGGTGGAGCAGCTTCATCGCGCGCGAGACGCCGAGGCGCGTGTCCTGGACGCGGTACACGGCGGCGTGTCCGCCCTCGCCCAGCTTGCTCTCCAGGACGTACCTGCCGTTGCCGAGGGTGATGTCCGCGTCGCTCATCGGGTCCTCGCCAGCTCGGACGCCGCGCTCGCCACCGACCGCCGCAGCGCCTCGACGAACACGCCGTGGGCCTCGGGCTCGAGGTGCGCGCGCGCCGCCTCCGACATCTGTACCACGAGCTGCTCGATGACCCACAACGCCGCCACCAGCGCCCCCTCGGTACCGCGCCCACCCGCCAGTCCCTCGGCGAGGGCGCGGTGCGCGTGTGCGAGCAGCTGTCCCCGCGCGTTCACCGGGCCCTGTTCGTCCGTCGGCTCGTCCGGCCCCACGCCGACCGAGGTGGCTGCCAGCAGCGAGCGGATCGCGCGCAGCTCGTGGAGGAGCGGCTCCACGTCCAGGTCCGCGGGCGCAGGCGTTGCCGCGGCCAGGCTCCGCAACGCGTCCACCACCGGCCCGAGGTCGGTCGGACGGCGCCGCTCCAGCGCGGCCACGAGGGGACCCACGTCGGTGGGGACGGCGGGCTCCGGACGCAGCGCACGCAGCTCCTTCTGCACGAGTGACAACGCCCCGGTGATCTTGGCGGCGGGGTCGTCGGTGCCCCCCATCACCTGCCGGCGGCGGAACTCGTCCTTGATCTCGGCCCAGCGCACGGCCTGCGCGGTCGACAGGGCGCCTCGGAGCTCCGCGAGCTTCAGCAGGTTCGACTCGGCGCCCGTGGTGAGCGTCTGGGACTCGCCCTGGTAGTGGTCCACGACCAGCGCGTCGACCTCGGGCGGGGTGAGCGCCTGGACGACCTTCTCGGCGAGCTTGTTCATGTTCCGGTAGCTGCCCTGGAGCTGGAACCGGGGCTCGGTGCGGTACGCGTCCTCCATGGCCGCCGAGCGGATGTACTCGGCGTTCACCGCCAGGAGCGTCTGCTGGCAACGCAGCAGGTGCTGGAGCACCGCGACGATGGCCTGCCGCTCGACGCCGGCGTACGGCTGGGACAGCTCGGACTCCGGGACCTCCTCGCCCTTCGCCATGCGCACGAACGCCAGGAGGTCCTTCGGGGGCCGCCCCGCCAGCGGAGACAACGTCGGGTTCGAGGTCACCGCGTTCTCCACGAACGACAACCCGAACTGCTCCTCGCGGCCCGACAACACGTCGCCGAGGTTGTAGGTGTCGGCGCGGTTCGCCAGCATGTCCGGGATCTTGAACTTCGCGCCGGACTCCGTGTACGGGTTGCCGGCCATCACGATGCAGAACTTCTTCCCCCGCAGGTCGTAGGTGCGCGTGCGGCCGCGCCACACGGCCTCGATGCGGCGCTGGCCGTCGCACAACGAGATGAACTTCTGGAGGAGCTCGGGGTCGCAGTGCTGGATGTCGTCCAGGTACAACATGACGTTGTTCGCCATCTCGAGCGCGAGGCCGACCTTCTCGATCTCCTGGCGCGCGGTGGCGTTCGGCGCCTCCTCGGGGTCGAGGCTCGTGACTGCGTGCCCGAGGGCGGGGCCGTTGACCTTCACGAACGCGAGCCCCAGGCGGGCCGCGACGTACTCCATCAGCGTCGTCTTGCCGTAGCCGGGCGGGCTCACCAGGAGCAGCAGGCCCATCTGGTCGGTGCGTCGCCCAGCGCCTGCAGCCCCGAGCTGCTTGGCGAGGTTGTCGCCCACGAGCGGAAGATAGACCTGGTCTACCAGTTGGTTTCGCACGAACGACGTCATCACCTTGGGCGCGAACTCCGAGAGCCGCAGCCGCGCGCGCTCGCGATCGACCAGCTCTCCGCGCAGCTTGCGGTAGGCGCGGAAGGCGGGCACCTTCTCCCGGCCGAAGGCCTCGAGGCGGGCCAGGAACTCGTCGAGGTGGACCTCGAGCGCGGTGTCGTGGATGCGAGAGTGCTGGCCGAGGAGGCCGCGCACCACCACGCTCCCCGAGCCGCCCCCCACGTCCGTCGTCACGCGGTTGCCGCACAACAACAGCGCCGCAGCCTCTCCAGCGAGCGCAGGGTCGTGGCCGTGGCGGCGCGCGAACGCTTCGAGCCAGGCGCGCTTCACGCCGAACCGGTCTCCGAAGCGGTCGCCGAGCGGGCGCAGCGCGTCCTCGAAGGTCATCTGGCCGCCGTGGTCCTCGAGCCAACGCAGCAGGGCGTCCCGCAGGGCGGCGGCGGTGGTGGAGAACGCGAAGCGGACCGGGTCTTGCGCCAGCACCTCCACGAGGCAGGCGCCCGCGGCAGGGTGGTCGGTGATGGGGAAGCCGCTGTTCGACAGCCACGCCGTGATCCGCGCCGACAGCTCGGAGATCGTGCGCTGGAGCTCGTCGGTGCGCCCGAGCGCCTCGCGCAACCGCACCAGCGCCCGGGCGCGCGCGGTCCACGCCTCCGCGGGCCGGTCCGGCGCGAAGCTCCAGTACAACGCGGCCAACGTGCGCGCCGCCGACGGGAACGCCAGCAGCCCGGCGGTCTTCCGCAGCCCGAGCACGGCGTGCAGGATCTTCGCGGCGTCGGCGTCGTGGATGCCGCGCTCGTAGCCCTCGTCGAACCGGTCGGCGGCGTGGGCCCGCACGGCGGCGAGGAGCTGCTCCTCGGTGCCGGACGCGGTGTCGAGCAGGCTGAACGCGAGGTACTCGCCGCGGTAGACGGTCGCGTCCTCGGACGCCAGCGCCTGGTCCCAGAGCGGGCGGGTGGCCTCGAAGGCCGCGTCGGTGACGGGCTCGTGGAAGTCGGTGCCCGTGAGGTGCAGGGCCAGGCCGCCGTCGTGGGGGACGAGCGTGAGCTCGAGCGGGCGGGTGTTGACCGTGAACCGGTGTTTGCCCAGGCGCACGAGGTCGTCGCCGTCGAACAGGTCGAGCTTGTCGCGGAGCCCGCGCAGCGCGGTCTGGCGCGCGGTGACGAGCTTCGCCTCGAGCTCGTCGCTCTTGACCGTGTCGCCGAGCGCGCGCAGCTGGGCCACGGTGCCGCGCAGCTTCTCGACCATCGGATCGGCCGCGAAC
The DNA here is from genome assembly GCA_044356535.1 of Myxococcota bacterium. Taxonomy (GTDB): domain Bacteria; phylum Myxococcota_A; class UBA796; order UBA796; genus JACKER01. Next base: position 39,541 of record JBIKWC010000001.1, on the reverse strand, counting down.
CACGCTGCGAGCTCGGCTTCGGTGGCGAACTGGCGCGCGCGGCGGCCGATGCCTTCGAGGATGCGGCCCGCCGCGGCCATCAGCGTGGAGACGCGGCGCTGGCGCTCCTCGAGCAGGCCCTGCTTGCGGCCTTCGAACGCCTCCAGCACCTCGTCGCGCTTCTCGGACAACGCGGGGAGGAACTCGTCGAGGTCGCCGAAGCGCGCCTCCAGGTCCTCGAGCTGCAGCAGCACCCGCGACAGCTGCTCGTCGCAGGCCTCCGGGGTGGGCGCGTCGGAGAGGGCGGTCTCCACCGCCTGACCGAACAGGCGGAACTGCGCGCCGAACGAGGCGCGGCCCTCCACCGTCCGCAGCGAGCGGGCGCGGCCGTCGAGCAGGGCGCGCGCGCGGTTCGCGTGGGACACGACCTCGCCGATGCCCTCGAGGATGCGGGTCTTGACGGTGGGGTCCTCGACGTCGAGGCCCGCGACCACCTCTCCGAGGAGCGCCACGCCAGCGGTAGTCGTGCCCAGCTGGACCCGCAGCGGCTCGAGCTCGTGGGACTTCGCCACCGCCTCCACGGCCTTCGCCACCCCCTCGAGCTCGTGGAGCAGCGGGGCGAACGCGCCATCCCCTAGGAGGAACGCGATGGTGGCCCGTGAGACCTCGTCGAAGCGCGCCACGGTGGCGGCCTCGAACGCCGCGAGGGTGTTCACGTCGACGTACTTGACCTCGCGCAGCGTGATGAGCTCGCCGCGGTGCGCCCGCAGACGCGTCATCCCGGCCAGGAAGTCGCCCACGCGGGCCATGCCTTCGGCCCGTAGATCGCCCAGCACCTTGTCGTGGGCGGAGCGGGCCCGGGCGAGCGTGGCCTCGGCCTCGGTCCGGAGCGCCAGCACCTTCACGAACTCGTCGATCACGAGCTCTGCGGTGCGCCGCACCTCCTCGACCAGCGTGCGCAGGTCACCCACCTCCGGCGCGCCCGACCAGCCGAACGCGTCCACGAACCGGTTGGCGGCGTTCACGAGCTCCTCGTACGTGCCGCGGGTGGGCGTCTGGTTGCGGATCAGCCGTACGAGCGTGAGGGCGTCGGAGATGCCGCGGACGAGGTCGGCGTTGCCGATGCGCGCGAGGAGGCTCCCGTCGTTCGGGATGGCGCGGTGGAACTCGGGGCTGACGAACGGCGTGGACCAGATCTGCGCCGGGTGCACCCGGGTGGGCTCCGTCTCGGCCTTGAACACCACCAGCGTGCCGTCCGGGGCGAGGGACCAGCCGTGGGCGTGCAGCGGAGTAGCGACCTCCTTTCGGATCAGGTTGTACGGATACAGCGCGTACAACCCGTCTTCCTTGCGGAAGAAGACGTACAGCACGTCCTCGCCGTTGGGCGACTTCACGAGGCGGAAGAACTCGAGCCCGACCGACTCGGCCTCGAACGCCTTGTACTCCCCGGTGCGCAGCAGGTACCCGCCCGGGAACAACAGCCCGTGGTCCTCCGGCAGCGACACACACGAGTGCCCGATCGCGTCGATCCGCAACACCACGCGGGTGGCTGTGTTGAAGACGAGGTACCGGATCTGCTCCTCGCGGAACGGCTTGATCTTCAGCAGCAGGAACAGCCCGCGCTTCGCGTAGGAGATCTCGGCGTCGTCGAGCGACTGCGACGGGTCCTCGACGGGCTCGGAGAACACGCCGGACCCGGTCTCCGTGTTGTTCTCCACCTTCACGGTGAGGTCGCCGCCGATCGTCTCCACGAACACGGTGTCGAGGATGTTGACGTGGGGGTGGCGTCCGCGGACGTGGTCTTCGCGGGTGGTGCGGGTCCAGGTGAAGTCGTGGGCCGGCGGCGACACGTGGTCGCGCTCGCCGCGGTTGTCGACGTAGGTGACGGCGCCGTTCGGGTCGAGCGCCCAGCGCAGCACCTTCACGTCGCGCACGGTGGCGCCGGTCTGGAACACCGCCAGCAGGCGGCTCTCCGTCACGCGGAGCTGCACCAGGCGGGCGTCCTTGTAGTACTGGTACAGCTCGTCGAACTCGCGGTGGAACGAACGGTCGGTGAGGAAGCTGCGGAGCTTCTCGTCGGTGACCTCGTGGAACGCGAAGCCCTGGTCCGTCTTCTCGAAGCGCTGGAGGCTGAACACGTCCGCCGGGGTGGTGGTGCGCTTGAGCCCGAGGAAGACGTTGTAGCCGAACAGGAGCGAGTCACCGACCTGGACGATGTCGGCCGGGATGCAGTTGTTCTCGGTCCGGAGCCGCTCCGTCCCGAGCACCACCATCCCCACCGAGCCGAAGGTCTTCCGGCGCTGGGCGTCCAGGGCCTCGGCGGCGCCCTGGAGGCGGTCGCCCTGGCCCTTGAGCCGGTCGCGGATGATCTCGTAGTTCCCCTGGTCCACCGCGGTGGTGGTGCCCTGGGGCGCGCCCCCGTCGGCCGCCATCGGTCAGGCCTTCGCCTGGCCGTTCGTGGGCTGGGTCACCGCGGTGATCACGTCCTTGACGGTGTCTCCGACCTTCTTGTCGCCCGACAGGTACGGGGCGAGCAGCGACCGCGCCGCCCCGCTCTCCGCGAGGAAGCCGTCGACCATCTGGCCCATGGAGGCGGCCTGCACGAGCTTGTCGAGGAACTGTCCGTCGCCGCCCACGATCTTGATGTCGGCCGAGGCGAAGGCCTGCGCCAGCACCCGGGACTGGGCTTCGGCGATCTTCTGCTGCACCTCGCCCATCGCCAACCGCATCTTCTGCTCGGCCTCCATCCGCAGACGGAACTCTTCGTGGTCGCGGGCCGGGCCCTCCATCTTCTGCATGGCCTCGAGCTTCTCGCGCAGGCCCGTAGCCTCGGCGCGCATCTTCTCCTCGAGAGTCTTCGCTTCGGCGAGGCCGCGCTGCTCGAAGGCCTTCGCGTCGGCCACCTTGCCCTCGGCCTCGGCCAGGAGGCGCATCTTCAGGGCCTCGGCGGTGGCCATGTTGCCCTGGGCCTCGCCTTCCAGGCGCTGGCGGACCACCTGCGCGTCGACCTCACCTGCGCGGGCGGTGACCTCGATCTCCTTCGCCCGCACACGGGACTTCGCGAGCCCAATCTCTTCCTCGCCTTTGGCGCGGCTCTGCATCTGCTCGAGGTCCACGCGGGCCTGGGCCATGCCCTCCTTCTCGATGGCGACCGCGTTGGCCTCCTTCACCCGCACGGCAGCGAGTCCGGACGCTGCCTTCTCGGCGAGCTCGCCCTCCGCGGCGCGGATCTTCCCCTTCGCGACCTTGTCGGCAGCGTCGAGGTCGGCGTTGGCCATCGTGAGCTTCTCGCGCGCCTTGAACTCGGACACCTTCTCGGACGCCTCGGCCTGTCGCAGCGTCTTGACGAGGGCCTCCTCGGCTTCGCCCTGCGCGGCCACGATCTGCACGTCCTTCGAACGGTTGGCCTCGGCCATGGCGCGGAGGGTCTTGATGCGCTCCTCCTCCTCGGCCACGCCGCGGTCGACCACGATGCGCGTGCGCACCACGTCGGCGATCTCCTTGCGCTTGACCTCGAGCTCCATCTCCTTGTCGATGCTCTGGCGCTCGACCTCGCGCTGGCGCGCGATCATCTCGAGGTCGCGGTCGCGCTCGACCTGCTCGCTCTTGATGGCCAGGACGCGCTCCTTGTCCTTCTCGGCGGTCTCGAGCTGACGCGACTTGTTGAGCTCGCTGATGGCGATCTCCTCGTCGGCCTTGATCTTGGCGAGCTCCGCGCGCTGGCGCTCCTCGCTCTGGACCTTCACGGTCTCGGCGGATTCGCGGGCCTTCACGGTCGCGATCTCGCGCTGCTGCTTGGCCTCGGCGTCGGCCCGGCGGCGCGACAGCTCGAGGATGGCCTCGTCGGCTTCGAGGTTCTGGCGGGTGAGGTTCTTGCGCTCGGTCTGGCGCAGCTCGTTCGTGAAGACGTTCTGCTCGGCCGTGATCGACGTGATCTTCCGGATGCCGACGGCGTCGAGGATGTTGTCCTTGTCGAGGGCCTCGATGGGGGTCTGCTCGAGGTAGTCGATGGCGGCGTCCTCGAGGGCGTAGCCGTTGAGATCGCGGCCGATGACCTCGATGATCTGGTTCTTGAACTCCTCGCGGCGGGTGTAGAGGTCCTCGAACTCGAGCTGCTTGCCGACGGTCTTGAGGGCCTCGGAGAACTTGGCGGCGAACAGCTCCTCGAGGGTCTCCTGCTTGCTGGCGCGCGCGCACCCGATGCTCTGCGCCACCCGGAGGACGTCCTCCTTCGTCTTGTTGACCCGCACGAAGAACGCGACCTTGATGTCGGCGCGGATGTTGTCCTTGCAGATCAGGCCCTCCTTGCCCGACCGCGAGATGACGATGGACTTCACGGAGATGTCCATGGTCTCGCAGCGGTGGATGATCGGGTAGACCACGCCGCCGGTGAACGTGACGTCGGGCTCGGCGCTCATCTTGTTGATGATGAGGACCTGGCCCTGGTCGACCTTCCGGTAGAACCGCGCGATCACGAACGCCACGCCGACCGTGATCACCGTGAGCGCGAAGAGCAGTGCACCACCTGCAATCACCAGTTCCATGACGGTTCAACCCTCCCGTTGATCGGTTCGACGCGACGCAGCAGCAGAAGCGGAGCGACTCCGGGCGAGCTCGGTGGCGCGCGCGGGATCCAGGGGCTCGACGACGTAGGCCTCGCGTGCCTGGTCGTAGCCCACCACCAGCGCCCGGCTGCCGCGACCGAGCGAGGCCGTGGCCCCGTCGCAGCGCACCTGAACGACGAGGTCGTCGCCGCCGATCAGCACCCGGCCCTGGCCGAACCTCCCGTCCACGCGGTTGGTGGTGACCTCGGCGACCTCACCGAGCAGCGACGAACGCTCCCGGCCGTGCTGGGTCGCGAACAGGGGCGCGAGCGGCGCCGAGGTGAACCGGGCCCCGACGACGCCGACAGCGAGCGCCACTGCGGTGCCGCCCCCGGCGACGAGCCAAACGGGGGCCTCGACGACGTGGCGGGACGCCCACCCGAGGCCGAACGCGGCGACCCAGCCCCACACCGAGAACAACGTGGCCCACAACGTGATGGGGACGGTGCCGATGCCGAGGAACGCGAGGAACTCGCCGAGCTTGCCGGTGAGGCCGTCGCCGTCGACATCGCCGTCGACGTCGCCCACGTCGCCGACCTCGCCGACCTCGCCGACGCCGCCCACGTCTCCGCCGACCTCGAGCTCGGCGCTGTCGCCTCCGTCACCGACGCCCCCCACGAGCGACAGGGCCCACCAGCCCACCGCCAACACGGTGGCGATGGAGAAGGGGGCCGCGGGCAGCGCGGTGACGATCGCCAGGAATTCGGTCATCGGGTCGCGCATGGTACGCCTTCCGCTACGAACGCGCACGATCGGCTATTGCATCGGTGTTGCGGAACCCGGAGGTGCATCGCCGCCGCGCCGAGCTAGGCTCCCTTGATGCGGTGGTTCGCCCCGGCCTGCAACAACGTGGTGGACAGCGCGAGGGCGCCTCTCCCTCCGTCGCCCCCGGCGCCCCCGACCCCTCCGACCGCGGGGGCCCGGTCGACCGCTGGCTGCCTTCGGTGAGCAGGGTTCCCGTCGATGCCCTCCGTGACTTCCGGTTGGGGCCGTTCCACATCGACCTCGGCGCCCGACGCGTCCGACGTGCCGGCGTACCCGACGCCCGGCTCACCCCGATCGAGCACTCGCTCGTCACCCGGCTCCTGCGGGCCGACGGGGTCGCCGTGTCCCAGGAGGACCTGCTCCGGGACGTGTGGGGGTACCGCTCGCTGCAGACGCGGACCCTGGCCACCACCGTGCGGCGACTCCGGGGCAAGATCGAAGTGGACCCGCATGCGCCGGTGGCGCTTCTCACGGTTCCGAACGTAGGCTACCGCCTGCAGTTGGACGCGACGCCGGTCGAAGCACCCGGTCCCGCGGTGCCCGGCCGGGAGCACGAGCTCGCAGGGGTGCTCCAGGGACTCGACGGCGGTCGGCACGTCACGCTGCTGGGGCCCCCTGGCGCTGGGACCTCCACCGTCGCCCGGGCGGTGGTGGTCGCGCGGGGCGGCACCCACGCGCGGTGGACCGGCCAGGGGTGGCACGATCTGGCGCACGCGATGCAGTGGCCCGTCGCAGCGCCCGACGAGGAGGTGGTCTGCGAGCTCGTGCGGCGGGCTGGCCCGGTGCTGCTCTGGCTCGACGCGGAGCCCGACGGCCCCGAGCTCGATCCGGGTTTCGTCGCCGCTCTGCTGGCCGCCAACACCGACCTCCGGGTGCTGGTCACGGCAGCCCGGCCGCTCCGCCTGGAGGGCGAACGCGTCGTTCCCTGTGGCGGTCTCCCCCCGACGGTCGCCCGCGCGCTGCTCGGTGACGGTGCTCCGGACACGCTCGAAGCGATCGCGGCGGCGGTGGACCACCTGCCGCTCGCGCTCACGCTGGTCCGGCCGTGGGTGGACTGGCTCGGCGCCGACGAGGTGCTGCGCCTGCTGCGCGGAGGTTCGACCCTCGACCGGGCCGATGCCCCGGGCCTCCGCCAGCTCGTGGTGGGCGCGCTCGCGACGCTGCCCGAGGCCTCGCGCTCCGTGCTCCGTGCCCTGGGCGCCTTCGCGGATGGTGCCTCCCTCCAGGACCTGGTCGCGTTGCTTCCCGATGCGGCCGCCGCGCTCGCTCCGCTGCTCGATCGCCAGCTCGTCGCGCGCACCAGCGAGGGGCGGTTCCGCCCGCTCGCCCTCGTGCGTCGCCACCTGCGCGCCCACGAGCCGCTCGAGCACGACGCCGGCTTCGTGCGTCTCCTCGCGGGCCTGGGCTCCGACGATGCGCTCCGGCAGCTGTCGGCAGTGGGTGATCGCGTCGCCGTGGCTCGCTCGCTCGCGGCCCACCGGGACCTGCTCCTGGCCCACGACCGCGCCCTGGCTCTGGGGCCGGAGTGGGTCGAGACCGCGGCGCGGCTGGCGCTCGCCGCAGCGGCGGCCACGCCGTGGACCGGGAGCGCGGACCAGGCGTCGACCCTGCTCGAACGGACGGTGGCGCGGTTGCTCCCGGGCCCGCTCCGGGAGCGGCTCATCGGGACCTGGGCCGAGCTGGAGCGAACGGCGGGTCGGTCCCAACGCGCGCTGCTCGGGCTCCCTCCCCCCGACCCGGACGAGGATCCGGAGCTCACGCTGGGGCGCGCCTCCGTGTGGTGTGGGCTGGGTGACCTCGAGGCGGCGCGTGGCCTGCTCACTTCGGCCGAGGCCCGCTTTCCCCCAGCGACGGACCTGCAGGGGCGGCTGCACGCCGCCCGGTACCAGCTCGCCTCCGTCCTCGGTCCCGTCGCCGAGGCCGAACGTCACCTGCGGGCGGCCCTCGCGGTCCAGGAGGCACTCGGCCACACGCGACGGGTCGCGCTCCTGCTCCCGCGGTCCGCAGTCGTGGAGGCCAGGCGCGGCCGGTCGTGGAAGGGGATCCTCGACGAGGCCCGGCGGTCGGTGGAGGCCCTCGACGACACCGAAGGGTTGGCGGTCGTGGCGTCTTCGGAGGGGTTCCTGCGCGCCACCGAGGGCGACTCCGTTCGCGCCCACGAGTGCTTCCTGGAGTCCGCCGAACGCTACCGGGAGCTCGGACGGGTCGAGAGCGCGGTCCGGATGGAGCTCGACGCTGCGGGCGCGGCCGTGAACCTCGGCGCCCTCGACGAGGTGTGGCAGACGGTCACGCCGCTGTTGGCGCTGGTGCGGCGGCGCGGGGACCAGCAGGCCGAGGCGCGAGCGCTGTTCCTGTTGGGCGAGGTGTGCTTCCGGCGCGGCGACCTGGCAGGTGCCAGGGCGTACCTCGAGCCGGCGGCGGAGGTCGCGGTGTACGGACCCCTCGTGGCGGAGATCCAGGAGCGGCTGGCGTCCTGCCGGTGACGCTCCGGTTGTCACATCTCCGTCATCCGGTCGCCTCTACGCTCCGATGGTCCACCCCGGAGCTTCCGATGACCCTCCGCCTGTCGCTCGTCCTGCCCTTCGGCCTGTGGGCCTGTGCGCCAACGTACCTGCTGCCGGAGGATGGTGGCGCCGCCGAAGCAGCCCAGCGCCTGGGGAACTGGGCCGAAGAGGACACGGACGGCGTGGGGACCCACCGCGTGGTGGCGGACGCGCTCAACGTCCGGAGCCGGGACGGAGCGGTCGTGGAGCTCGCTGTTCGGGGTCAGCAGCTCGTGCGGACCACGAGCACGTACGTGTCCGGTGGCAGTACGTTCCACGAGGTGGTGTTCAAGGGCGGCGATCTGGACGCCTCGACCGGGTGGGTCGCCGGCGAGTACCTCGCCTACACCGAGCTCCGGATCTGCAGGGCCGCCGCCGTCTCGGTCCGCTCGCCGAGCGACCTGGGGCGGGTCGTTTCCACCGCCAGCGACGGAGATCGGGTGTTCGTGACCTCGGGAACAGTCCGGAACACCGGTACTTACCGATACTTTCTGGGGAGCGTTGGCGGCGTGGACGGGTGGATCGCGACCGACTTCCTGTGCACCCCTGGCGGGGACGTCGGCGGCGACGCGGCGTCGGTCGCCAGCGGACTCCTCGACCTGCACGCCGACGGAACGACCGTGTTCTGGGACGAGACCTTCGGTCGGTCCGACGGCGCCAGCCCGCTCGACAACCTCGTGGACGCGGCCGCCGGGCGACCCGCCGCCACGAGCTGCTACGGAGGCGCCCCGTGCAGCGAGGTGTACCTCGAGCGCGCGCTGTTGGACGGCATGAGCGCCCTGGCCACCCGCTATGGCCACTCCTACTTCGTCACTGCGGTCGCCGGAGCGTCGCACAGCGCCGGTTCGCTGCACTATGCCGGTCGGGCGTTCGACCTCGACGAGATCGACGGGGTGAGGATCACCGGCGACACGACGGCGACGCGCCGGTTCATGGACGCCTGTCGGGCGCTCGGCGCGGTCGAGGTGTTCGGTCCCTCGAACGACCCGGTCGGGCACGGGGACCACCTCCACTGCGCGTGGTGAGCGACCTTCTTGCGCTATCGTCGGCCTGGGAGGCGTGATGAAGTGCAGGTGTGGCGGCGAGATGGAGCAGGGCTTCGTGCCCGACCATGGTGACGTTGCAGCGACCTGGGTCTCCGTGTGGGTGCGGGGCGCTCCGGAGGTCAAGCAAGGCTGGTGGAAGAAGGTGAACTCCGGCTTCGGCGTGGTCTGGGAGGAGCAAGACGCCTGGGCGCTCGACGCCTGGCGGTGCGGCACGTGCGGCCTCGTGGACCTCGTCGCCCTGCGCCGCCCCACGCCAGGGACGACGAGCAAGGACCCGCAGTAGGGCCGGATCAGCTCCAGTGCGAAGGGCGACGGTGGGTCGGCGCCACCTTCGTGTGGACGTCGCCCCGGGCGGCTGCGAGCTGGGCGGAGTGGAGGAACAGCGCCCCGGTGCAGTCGGCACCGCGGAGGTCCGCCCCGCGGAGGTCCGCCCCGGTGAGATCGGCGCGCCCGAGGTCCACGCCCCGCAGATCGGCGCCGATCAGCCGGGCGCCGCGGAGGTTGGCGCCGCGGAGGTCGACGCGCCGGAGGTCCTTGCCGCTCCGATCGGCCCCCCGGAGCTCCGCGCCCGGGCCCCTCGCGCGGGCGCTGACCTCGGACAACACGACGTTGACGGCGCCGCGCACCGCACCCAGGTCCAGGGCCGCGAGCGCGGTGGACGAGCCGGCGGCGTGGTCCCGCAGGGTCTGCGCCAGCGCCTCGAGCGCCGGGCGGAGCGGGTCGGACGCCGGGAGGGCCAGGGCGGCAGCGACGTACCACCGGAGCTCGTGGAGGGCGCGGAGCACGTGGAACCCGGCGAACACCTCGGCGGCCCGCTCGGGAGTACGCCGCCAGTCGACGCCCGCGAAGGTGTGGTTGGTGGCCTGTTGCCCGGCGCCGAAGCAGTCGAACACGCCACAACCGAGGTACCCCTCGCGCCGGAGGCGGTCGTGGATGCGGCAACGCGCGTCGTCTCCGAGGTGGCGGCACGGGACGCCGGCGGGCTTGTCCTCGGGAAAATCCGCGGAGCGGGCGAACGCCGGCGCGACACAACACAGGCCCAGGCACCGCGCGCAATCGGCCGCCAGCTCGGACATGACCGCCCCCGCAGCGGGGTATCGCACCCGTGAACGGTCGGAGTCGGCGCGCCACTGGAGGGGCAGACCTGGAGCGCCCCATGGACCACGCCGAGCTGTGGATGTTGTCGAACGACCCCTCGTGGAGTCGGTCCCCCCCTGCGGCGGTGTCGTGGTCGACCGGCTGGTGGCGTCGGTGGGTGTGGCTGGGGTAGGGCGCGGCATGGCTCCTCCGCCCCTCACCGAGACCGAGCTGCTCGCGGCGCTCGACCAGCTCGGCATCCCCCACCACACCGTCCACCACCCTCCCGTGAGGACCGTCGAGGAGGCGCGGCTCCACCGCGTCGACCACGAGGGCGTCCACGTCAAGAACCTGTTCCTTCGCGACAAGAAGGGCGCGATGTGGTTGCTCGTCGTGCCCGAGGAACTCCCGGTGGACCTCCGGAGCCTGCGCGACGCGCTCGGCTGCAGCGGCGGTCCCAGCTTCGCGTCCCACGACCGCCTCCGGACCCACCTGGGCGTGGAGCCCGGCGCGGTGACTCCGCTGGCGGCGATCAACGACCGGAACGGGCAGGTGACCGTGGTCCTCCACCAGACGCTGGCTGCTGCGCCGCGCGTCCACTGCCACCCGCTCCACAACGCGGCGACGACCGCGCTCTCGGGGCCCGACCTCGTGCGGTTCCTGCAGGCCACGGGGCACGAGCCGCGGTTCATCGGGTAGGGCGGGGGGGTCAGGTCCCTGCGCACCACTCCCGCACGCCGCCCGCGGACACACAGAGCTCGACCGCATCCTGGGGGTGCTTGCCCTGCGCAACGAGCGCCGCGGCCCACTCCCGGGCGAACCGGCGCACGTCGTCCTTGCGGCCGTCGGCGAGCACCCGCCCTGCGTCGGTCGGGGATGCGGTCCACCCCGCTTCGGCGTCGGCCCACACCTGCCTGGCCGCGATCACGCGGAGCTTCGACAATGTCGAGGTCCGGTGGGCCCGCAGGTCCCCCGACCAGGTCTCCACGCGCTGCAGCCCGAGCTCGGCCCACCGGAGGCACTCGTGGGCGCGGTCCGGCTCCCGCCCCAGGTACACCGCGAACCGCCAGATGCCCTCCGCGTCGTCCGGATCGATCTCGAGGAGGTGGCGGGTGGCGAGTCGGTCGTACCCGGCGATGTCTCCGCGGGCCCAGGCGTTTTGCATCAAGAGGTTCGACCACTGTTTCCGGTCCAGCGTCGACTCTCCGTTCGCGACCGCGTCCTCCGCGCAAGCCAGCTGGCTGGCGCTGAGCTTGCCGAGCGCCGCCGGCGTCGCGAGGGCGCCAGCATCACACCCGGCTGCTCCGAGGGCGGTGCCCGTCAGCAGCGTAAGGAGCACGAACACCTCCGACGCTGCAGTCTCATGCGCGAGCGTCGAGCTCGGACCACCGCGCGTAGGCCGCCTCGAGCTCCGTGGCCAGCGCGCCCAGGCGGGCCTGCATCCCCGGGGCCTCCGCCGCCCGCGCCTTCCATGTCGCGGGGTCGGCGAGGGTGGCCTCGAGCGCGCGCTGCTCCGCCTCGAGCTTCTCGATCCGGAGCGGCAGCGACTCGAGCTCCTGGCGCTCCTTGAAGCTGAGCTTCGGACGCGCTGGCGCAGGGGCCGCCGGCGCCACGACCGGCGCCTTGGGCTTCGCGACCGCCGCGGTCCGGATCGCCTCCTGCTCCGCCTGGTGGGCGCGCAGCCACTGGGTGCGGTCCGCGTAGCGCGTGATGCGCCCGCCCGGCTCGAACGCCAGCACCGCGGTGCACACCCGGTCCAGGAACGCGCGGTCGTGGGTCACGACGATGGCGGCGCCGTCGAAGGCCAGCAGCGCCTCCTCGAGGACCCGCAGGGTCATGAGGTCGAGGTCGTTCGTGGGCTCGTCCAGCAGCAGCAGGTTCGCGCCGCGCAACAACAACCGCGCGAGCAGCAGGCGCGCGCGCTCACCGCCCGACAGCCCGGCGACCCGGTGGGTGAGCTGCTCGCGGGGGAACAGGAACCGGCGCAGGAAGGTCGCGACGTGGACCGTCTCCTCGCCGACGGTGAGCCGGTCGTTGCCGTCGCCGGCCGCGTCGAACACCGTCTGCTTCGGGTCGAGGCCCGTCCGGTGCTGATCGAGGACGGCGATCTGCAGCCGCGGCGCGCGCTGGACGGTGCCGCGGTCCGGGGTGAGCGCCCCGGTGAGGAGGGCCAGCAGCGTGGACTTCCCGGCGCCATTGGGGCCCACGATGCCCAGTCGCTCCCCGGGGCCGATGTCGAGGTCGAGACCGCCGATGATCACGCGGTCCCCGAACGACTTGCGGAGCCCGCGGGTCTCGAGGAACGTCCGTCCGAACTTGACGCCGGTCCGGAAGTCCAGGCTGAAGGTCTCTTCCTTCCGGATCGGGCGGATGGCCTTGAGGGCGTCCAGGCGCTGCAGGCGGGCCTTCTGCTTGGTCGTGCGCGCGGCCGGCGACCGCGACGCCCACTCGGCTTCCTGGGCGATCAACGCCAGCCGGCTGTCCTCGGCCTTCATGAGCGAGGCCTGCCGCTCGGCGCGCTGCACGAGGTAGTCCGCGTACGAACCGTCGTACGAGACGCCAACGCCGTCGTCGATCTCCACGATCCGCGTGGCCACCGCCTCGAGGAGGTACCGGTCATGGGTGACGAGCACCACCCCGCCGCCGAAGGCGCCCAGGAACGACTCCAACCACTCCACGGTGTCGGCGTCGAGGTGGTTGGTGGGCTCGTCGAGGAGCAGCAGGTCGGGCGACGACAGCAGCGCGCGCGCCAACGCGACGCGGCGGAGCTCTCCACCGGACAGGGGATCGACCGAGGTCTCCGGGTCGGGACAGTCGAGGCGGTCCAGCACGCTCTCGACCTGGTGATCGAGGCTCCACCCGACGGTGTCGAGGCGGTCCTGCAGGGGCCCGATGCGCGCGGGGTCTCCCGTCTCGACGGCCTTCTCCCACGCCGCCAGGAGCTCCGTGTGCCACCCGAGCGCCGCCTGCGCCGCCTGGCGCACGGTGATGCCCTTCGGCAGCTTGGGCTGCTGCGTGAGCACCCCGGCGGTGGTCTCGCACACCACGCGGCCGTGGTCGGGCTCGACCTCGCCGGCGAGGATGGAGAGGAACGTGGACTTCCCGCAGCCGTTGGGTCCCACGAGGCCCACGACCTCGCCCCGCACGACGGTGAGGCTGACCCCGCGGAGCACCGCGCGGTCGGCCCAGGCCTTCTCGATGTTCTCGGCGAAGAGGAGCGTGTTCACGGGGTTGCCGGCTGGCGGGTGACGATGGCGCGGGCGTTCAGGGCGAGCGCCCCCAACATCAGGGCGGCTCCGACGACGAACGCGCCGCCGCGGAACCAGTGGGCGAACAGCCAGGTGCCTGCCGTGGGCGCCGCTGCGCGCGCGAGCGCCCCGAGCGACTGGTTCACCCCGAGCACCCGGCCCTGCTCTCCCGAAGCCGCTGCGCGCGACAGCAGCGACGTGAGCGAGGGGTTCGTGAGCGAGGTGCCCACCGCGAGCAACACGCAGCCGAGCACGATCGGGCCCCACCCCCCGGCGAACCACAGCCGCCCCGGCTCGGTGACCGTCAGCGTCAGCATCCCCATCGTGGTCACGAGGTAGCCGGTGATCAGCAGCGGGACCTCGCCGAACCGCTTGACCAGGCGCCCGATCAGGCCGCCCTGGATCACGATGCCCACGATGCCGATGACGCCGAACAGGTAGCCGACGGAGTCGGGCTGCATCGACCACACGTGTTCGGCGACGAGCCCGAAGCTCGACTCGAGCATCGAGAACGCGAGGGTCGCGATGGCGGCCATCAGCACCACGCGGCCCACGAACGGGCGCGAGAGCACCTGGAGCACGAGGTTGGGATCCATCACCCGGCCGTGCCCCTGGGAAGCCTCGCCGAACCGGCGCGACTCGGGCAGACCCACGACCGCCCAGACGAAGTTGATCGCCGACAACCCCGCCGCGAGCCAGATCGGGGCCGTGAGGTCGATCTTCGACAGGATGCCGCCGATCATCGGTCCGATCGTGAAGCCGATGCCGAACGACGCCCCGATCAGCCCCATCCCGCGCGCGCGGGTCTCGGGGGTGGTGACGTCGGCCACGTAGGCCTGCGCCGCGCCGATGTTGGCAGCGCACGCGCCGTGGAGGGTCCGCCAGAGGAACAGCTGCCAGAGCGAGTCCGCGCTGGCGAACAAGGCGAGGAAGATGGCGGTGCCGGCGATCGAGAACAACATCACGGGCCGCCGGCCGACCCGGTCCGACAGCGAGCCCCACAGCGGCGCACAGACGAACTGGGCCACCGAGTAGCTGGCCATCAGCGCGCCGACCTGGGTCGGACCCGCGTCGAACCCCTCCACGTAGAAGTTCAGCAGCGGGATCACGAGGCCGAAGCCCACGAGGTCCAACAACACGGTCAACAGGACCGGGCCGAGCGACGGGAGCTTGGGGGGGGCGGGGCTGGCTTCGGTGGACAACGAGGCCTCCGGGGGCGTGGAGTAGCCCAAGCGGGCGCACAGGGCACTCCGCGGTCGCCCGAGGTCGGCGCGCCAGGCAACCGGTTGATACCGACCGGGGCCAGCCTCTGTGGGACGATTCGTGACCACCACCGCAGGAGAGCAACCATGAAGCTCGAGACCCGCCAGTACACCGACGGCAACTGGTCGGGACCGCTCCCGTCCGCGATGGATGGCCACCAGACGCTCGTGGTGGTCTTCGGGGCCCCGGAGCTCGTCGACAGCCCCGCCCTCGCAGAGGTGTGCGCCGCATTTCCACGGAGCCACGTGGTCGGCTGTTCGACGTCGGGCGAGATCCACGGGCAGCGGGTCGCCGACCGCAGCGTGAGCATCGCCGTCGCGGGGTTCGATCACGTAGGCTTGCGGCACGCGTGCGCGGTCGTCACCGATGCGGCCGCCTCTCGCGGGGCGGGGCGGCGCCTCGGCGCGGAGCTGGCTCCGGCTGGTGCGGATGGCGCCCCGCTGACCGGCGTACTGGTGTACTCCGAGGGGCTCCACGTGAACGGAAGCGAGCTCGTGGTCGGCCTCGGGGAGGTGTTGCCACCCGGGGTTCCGGTCACCGGGGGCCTGGCCGGGGACGGCACGCGGTTCGGACGGACCTGGGTGCTCGCAGACGGGCAGGCCGGTCCTGATCGCGTGGTGGCCGTCGGCCTGTACGGGAGCGCGGTCCGGTTCGGCCATGGGTCGCGGGGCGGATGGGACCGCTTCGGGCCCGAACGCGTCGTGACGAGGAGCGTCGGCAACGTCGTGTACGAGCTCGACGGGCGACCCGCCCTGGAGCTGTACAAGACCTACCTCGGCGAGCGTGCCGCAGGGCTGCCGGCCACGGCGCTGTTGTTCCCCCTCGCGATCCGCACCGGCGCCGAGGAGAAGCAGCTGGTGCGCACGATCCTCGCCGTCGACGAGGCCACGCAGTCGATGACCTTCGCGGGAGATCTACCCCAGGGGTGCAGCGCCCAGTTGATGCGGGCCAACTTCGATCGACTCGTCGCGGGCGCCGAGGAGGCGGCCGGCCTGGCGGCGGACGGGGAGGGGCCCCCGGTGCTGTGCATCGCCGTGAGCTGTGTCGGTCGCCGCCTCGTGCTCGGCGAACGCACCGAAGAGGAGCTCGAGGCCGTCGCGTCGGCGTTGCCCGAGGGGTCCGCGATGGTGGGCTTCTACAGCTACGGGGAGCTGTCGCCGTGGGGGGTGGGCAGCTGCGACCTGCACAACCAGACGATGACGCTCACGACCCTGTCGGAAGCGTGATGCACCCGCTCCTCGCCCGCCAGCTCAAGCGGTTGGGCCTCGCTGCGGGCGCGGTCCCCGACGCCGCGGCCTTCGAGGAGGTGCTGAAGCGCGTCTCCGGCACGTACCAGGCCGCCGACGACGATCGATACACGCTCGAACGCTCGATAGACATCTCCAGCAAGGAGATGTCGGCCCTCCACCAGCAGGTCGCAGGCGACCGCGACCGCCTGTCGTCGGTTCTCGAGGCACTCCGGGACGCGGTGATCCTCGCCGGCCCCGACGGTCTGGTCCGCGTGCGGAACCAGAGCGCCGCTGTGCTGCTGGGAACCGAGGCAGGTCAGCACCTGGTGGGTGAGCTGTCGCTGTTCGACGAGGCCGGACCGGTCGCCTGGGACGAGCTGTTCCCTCGGGTGCTCGCCGGGGGGGCCATCCAGGTCCTGGGTTCGGTCGGGGTGCGGGGGCGCCCCCCGTTCCCCGCGACGTGGACCCTCCAGCCCCTCTCTGGCGGGGGTAGTGGCATCGTGCTCACCGTGCAGGACGAGACTCAGCGTCGGCTCGCCGAGGACGGGCTGCGGGAAGCGCTGATCGCCGCCGAGGTCTCCACCCGCGCCGCCCAGACCAAGGACGAGTTCCTCGCCACGATGTCGCACGAGCTCCGCACACCTCTGAACGCGATCCTCGGCTACAGCGAGATGCTGAACGAAGACGCCGATCCGGACACCGGGGCCGACCTGGAGAAGGTGATCGGCGCCGGTCGCCACCTGCTCGCGTTGATCGACAACATCCTCGACCTGTCGAAGGTCGACGCCGGTCACATCGAGCTGTTCATCGAGCGGATCGAGCCGGTCCGCTTGCTGGACGAGCTGCTCGGGACCTCCCTGCCGCTCGCCCTGCGCAACCAGAACCGGATCGTGCTCGGCACGCAGCATGCGCCGCCCGCGTTCGCGGGCGACCTGACCCGCATCCGCCAGTGCTTGTTCAACCTCATCGGGAACGCGTGCAAGTTCACGGACCACGGGCTGGTCGAGGTCGAGGTGACGTCGCTCGCGGACGGAAGCCCCGGCGCAGTGTTCTCGGTTCGCGACACCGGGATCGGGATGACCCGAGCCCAGCTCGAGCTGGTATTCGAGCCGTTCAAGCAGGCGGACCGGTCCACGACCCGACGCTTCGGCGGCACGGGGCTCGGACTCGCAGTCACACGCAAGCTGGCGCGTCGCATGGGTGGAGAGGTCACGGCCACGAGCGAGCCCGGCCGCGGGTCGACGTTCGTCCTGATCGTACCGGACGCCGGGCAGGTCGACACCATCCCCGAGCACGCGCGCACCCCCGACCACTGCGAGGACGCCGTGCTCGTGATCGAGGACGACGCGTCGGCGCGGGAGCTGATCGCCCGCATGTTGCAGAAGGAGGGGCTTCGGGTGGTCTCCGCTGGGGATGGCGAGCTCGGGCTCCGCCTGGCCCGCGAGCTCCGCCCTAGCGTCGTTGTTCTCGACGTCATGTTGCCGGGCGTGGACGGCCTCCAGGTCCTCGAAGCGCTGCGCCGCGACCCAGCGACGGCAAGCATCCCAGTCATCGTGTGCACGATGACGGAGCAGCGGCGGTCTGCGGTGTCCTATGGCGTCATCGACTGGGTTCCCAAGCCGGTCGTCCGGCACCGCCTGCTCGCCGCGGTCGCGCGGTCGCGCGGCGTCCCGCGGTGACCTCGCCCTCGCTCAGGTGAGGACCTCGGCCACCACCGACGAGGTCTGGCCTGCGTCCACCCCCCACGAAGGCAGCGTGACGCCAGCGCCGTGCAGCGCTGTGAGCACCGCGTCGCTCGTGTTCCGCTGGTTCCCGAGCGGCGCGCCGGGCGCCCGATAGTGCACGCCACCCCGGAGCCGCCCGTTGCCCTTTCCGGCGAGGAGGATCGGGAACTCGTCCTGGGAGTGGGTGTACCCGTCCGAGTGCTCGGACGTACACAGGATGCTGCAGGAGTCGAGCAGGTTCCCGCGGCCGTCGGGCGTGTCGCGGAGCTTGCGGAGGAACTCGCCCAGCCGCTCCATCGTGAACACGACCTGGGCCTGGACGAGCGGCTGCGGGGGCGCCTCGAGGTGGGTCTGCGAGTGCAGGCCGTCGGCCATGCCCACCTGCCAGAACACGTTCCCGCCGCCACACACGCTGTACTGGAACGCGAACACCCGGGTGAGGTCGCAGGCGAGCGCGAGCGCCAGCACGTCGACCATCGCGCTATTCTTCTCCTCGATCTGCTCGAGGCCAGCGACATCCGGTACGTCGGCGGGGGACGCCCCCGGCGTACACTGCACAGGCGCAGCCTGGAGCCGCTGCTCGAGCGTGCGGATGCTGTCGAGGTGCTGCTCGAGCCGCTCCCGGTCGCGCGCGCCGAGCTTCTGTTCGAGGCGTCCGACCTGGGCCCGCACCCCGTCGAGCACCGACAGCCGGACCTGCTCGAGCTCCGGGGAGGTCGGCGCGGAGAACAGGCGCGAGAACAGCGCGGAGGGGCTGTACTCCGACGGGTTCGGGTTGTTGGGGCCGTTGTGCGACAGGTGTTGGAACGACGTGCCTTCGTCGGTCCCGGTGAAGCGGCACACACCGAGCTCGAGCGAGCGGAACGCCGCGAGCCCGTCGAAGGCGTCGGCGGCGTCCTGATCGACCGATTGCCGGGCGAACGTGCTCACGATGGTGTCTCGCGTGGTGCCCACCAGGTAGTACGGGGCGCCGGTCATGATGGCGGTGACGCCCGAGTGGTGTGCCCAGAACGGGGTCTTGGTGCCGAACCCCGTGAGCACGCTCACGTAGGGGACGAGGTCGGCGAGGGGCTGCAGCGACTCGCTCGGGGCCCAGTTGTTGGTCCCGGTCGGGCGCCAGCGATCCGGCCGCACGCCGTTGCCCCAGTACCAGACACCGAAGCGGTCCGGCAGGGGCAGCCCGGTGGCGAGGGCCTCGCCGTGATCGTCGAGCATGGCCTCGAGCAGCGGCAACCCCACGGCGACCGCGCTCCCGCCCACGAGGCCGCGCAGCACCGCGCGGCGATCGAGCTCCCACCTGCGCATCACGGCACCCCCACACACGCGACGATCGCGAGGTCCCCGTTGTTCTCGAGTGGCCCGAACCCAGACCGGTACCCCTCCTGGCCACACCAGTCGTGGATGGCGCGGTCACACGCGGCGCCCCAGCGCGTTCCCTGGTTGCAGCCGGCGTCCAACCCCGAGAGCGCCGAGTACGAGGACTCGAGCACCGTGGCGGTCGGGACACACACCACGGTGGCGTCGTCGCCGGAGTTCTCGACGGGGCCGTAGCCAGTCCCCTGGCCGCGGCTCGCGCAGAAGCGGGAGATCGCTGCGTTGCAGGCTCCCCCTTGCCGGTAGCCCGCGTTGCAGCCGTCGTGGTGCGTGGACAGCTCGGAGAACGTGGTCGCCGTGGGGAGCGCCTGGGTGTCGTCGAGGCAGGTGACGGACAGGTCGGTGGCGCCGAGCTCCACGGGCCCGAAGCCGGTGACGGCGCAGCCGCGTGCGGCGCACCCGCGGTGGGCGGCGGCGTGGCAGGCGGGGCTCCAGGCATCGGCGCGCACGTCGCAGGCGGGGTGGCCCTCGGCCTGGAACGACGCGTCGGTGAACGGCTCGAGGTGGACGGCGAGGTCCTCGTCGATGTCGCCATCCGCATCGTCGTCGACGCCGTTGCAGGTCTCGGGCGGCGGACCCGAGCCCACGCACTCGGTCCAGTCGCCGGCCTCGCAGGTCTCGGTGCCGGGACCGAAGGTGTCGGTGCAGGTGCGCTCGAGGTCCTCGTCGGTGTCCCCGTCGCAGTCGTCGTCGCGATCGTTGCAGGCCTCGGGCGCGGGGGCCGGCGCCGTACAGCCCATCCACGTGCCGTCCAGGCACGCCTCGGTGCCCGCGCCACAGTCGTTGGCGCAGGAGCGGGTCTCGCCTTCTGTGGCGCAGTCCTCGCCCGCCGGAGCGCCGACGGTGAGGAAGCCCTCGCTGCGCACGATCGCCTCGAGCAGCGGCGAGAAGGCCCGGCCGGCATCGACGAAGTCGAGGTCGATCGCGTCGACGACGACCTCGTCCTCGGCGCGATCGACCTGCGCGGTGGCGTACCGGTACACGTTGGTGGCGACACACCGGCTGAACGCGTCCTGGTCTGCGACCGCTGCGCCGAGCTCCGCAGCGCCGTCGAACTGCACCCCGCCGACCGAGCCGGTGGCGTCGATCGGCAGCCCGGCGTCGAGCTCCCGGCGCCGCCCGATCGGGTCGAAGTGCTCGAGGGCGTACCCCATCGGGTCCATCAGCGAGTGGCAGGGGGCGCAGCTCGGGTCGACGGCGTGTTGCTCGAGCCGGTCGCGCAGCGTGCCGTCCGCCACGGGGTCGAGCTCGGTGCTGACCCCCGGAGGCGGCGGTGGCACCGGCTGGCAGAAGAGCCGGGTGCGCACGAACCGGCCCCGGTTGGTGGGGCTCGTGAGCGTGTTGTGCGACTGCACGGTGAGGAAGCCGGCGCGGCCCAGCAGGCCGCCGCGGGCGTCGCCTCCGGGGAGCGTCGTGGCGTCTCCGGCGATGCCGTACAACGCGGACAGCTCCGGTCCGGCGGTGGTCCGCTCGGTGGTGAGGAGCTCGCCGAGGTCGGCGCCGCGGTCGAGGGCCACGTCGGTGAACAGGTCCTCGAGCTCGGCCCGCATCTCTGCGCGGAGGGTGGCGGTGAACTCCGGATACAGCTCCTCGTCCTTCGTGACGCTGTCGAGCTCGTGGAGATCGAGGGTCTCGGCGAAGAAGCCGGCCAGGGTCTCCCTCGCGCGGCGGGTGCCGAGGAGGCGGGTCGCTTGCGCGACGAGGGCGTCGACGTCGGTGTCGAGCTCGCCGGCAGCTGCGGCCCGGGCCAGCTCTTCGTCGGGCACCGTGGCGGTCAGGAACGACGCCAGGCGGCCGGCGCGCTCCCACCCCGTGAGGCGACGCCACCCGGCGTGGTCCGGGTCGGGCACCCCCAGCTCGGCGTGGAACTGGAAGTCGGGAGACAGGAGGATCGCCGCGATGGTGGCGCGCATGGCGATGTCGGCGCCGAGGTCGGGCTCGACCGTCGTCCAGCGGTCCATCAGCTCGTCGAGCTCGGTGGTGGTGGGCGGGCGGCGCCAGGCCCGCGCGACCACGGGGGCCAGGCGTGCGCGGACCGCTACATGGTCGGTGGGGGACACGCCGAGCGCGCGCTCCACCGCGTCGTCGTCCGGGGTGGCGTTGGTGGCGACGGTCCAGGCGGCGGATTCGTACAGGTCGAGGTCGGCCGGCGGGATGGTGAGCTGCGAGCCCCCCACGCGGCCGTAGTTCAGCAGACGGAAGTCGAGCGGCAGCGCCCCCGTGTACCGTACGCCGAACAGGTCCTCGACGCTGTTGCGCCACTCGGCGTCGGTGAGGCGGACGAGCGTGGCGGGCGCCGGCGCGAACGGCGTGGGCTCGGCGGGCGGGTTGACGCGCGGCTCGGTCGGCGACCCCTCGGGGTCGTTCTTGCAGGCGGCGAGGACGAGCGCGATCCACATGTTCCCACTCCGACCGGCGCAGGTATCCCGAGGGCGAACGCCGCGCCCGAACCTGCGGAGGCGGGCGGGGCTCGACCGCGTGGGCACGCCCGTTACCCGGGTGCGTGCGCTCCCCGCTCCTCCGGTTGCTTCCGCTGTTCCGCCCGCACACCGGGTGGGTGGCCGCTGGCGTGGCGGGGTCGTTCGGGGCCGCGACAGCCCGGGTGGCTGCACCCCTGTTCGTGGCCACCGCCCTCGACCGCGCGCTGCCGGCCGGCGACGTTCCCGGGCTCCTGAACGCGACGCTCGGCTTCCTCGGGATGGTGGCGCTCGACTTCGCGTGCGCCTTCGCGTCTCGCGCGGCCCTCGAGGTCGCCACCCAGCGCGCGTTGCTGGCCCTCCGCTCGAACCTGTTCCTCCACCTCGCCGGCCACGACGTCGCCTTCCACGACCGCACGCCTGCCGGTTCGCTGGTGGGCCGCGTCCAGGGCGACTCCGACGCGCTGCGCGTCCTGTTCGTGGAGGTGTGGTTCACCGCGCCGGCCGAGCTCGCGATGCTCGCCGGCATGGTGGCCGTGTTGTTCACCCGCGCGCCGGGGGTCGCCTGGCCGGTGGCAGCCGTGTTGCCCGTGTACGTCGCCTGGTTCGGTGTGTTCCGTTGGGTGGCGCCCCCGTACTTCACCGCGCAGCGGCGCGCGGTCGCTGCGCTCACCGGGCTCGTCGCGGAGGCCGTGCGGAGCGCAGCGTGGTTGCAGGCCCTGGGCCGCCACGAGTGGGCGCTCGGTCGGGTCTGGCTGCGCGTCGAGGAGACCCGGCACGCGGAGGTCGTCGGACACTTCCAGCCCATCTGGTACTTCAACGGCGCGCTGGCCATCCGCGCGCTGGCCATCGTCGCGCTCCTGCTCGTGGGGGCACACCAGATCGCAGCGGGGCAAGCGACGGTGGGGCTGGTGGTGGTGGGGTTGTCGTACCTGCGCCAGGTCTTCGCACCGCTCATGCGGTTGTCGAACCAGCTCGGCATGCTCGAACGCGCGCGCGCGGCGGCCCTCCGGATCGCCGAGCTCCAGGACGATGCCCCGCTCATTCGCGACGCACCCGACGCCCGCCCGTGGCCCGGGCTGCGGCGGGAGATCCGGTTCGAGGACGTCCACTTCGGGTATGCGCCCGATCGGCCGGTGTTCGACGGGTTCGAGCTGGTCCTCCCGGCTGGCGCGCGCGTCGGTCTCGTGGGGAGCACGGGTTCGGGCAAGTCGACGCTCGTCGACCTGCTGCTGCGGTTCCGGGATCCCGACCAGGGACGGATCACGGTCGACGGGGTCCTCCTCGCGGAGGTGCGCCTCGCCGACCTGCGGTCGCGCACGGCCCTCGTGTTGCAGGACGTGCGCCTGCTCCGGGGAACCGTCCTCGAGAACCTCGGAGGGGACCCGGTCGCCGCCCGCCGCGCGTTGGACGAGCTGGGCCTCGACACCCCGCTCGACGCCGTGGTGGAGGACGGCGTCTTGTCGCGCGGCGAGCGCCAGCTGCTCACCTTCGCCCGCGCGCTGGTGGCGGATCCCGAGCTCCTGGTGCTGGACGAGGCCACGAGCGCGATCGATCCCGCCACCGAACAGCGGCTGCAGCGCGCCCTCGACCGCCTGCTCCTGGGCCGGACCGTGGTGGTGGTGGCGCACCGGCTGGACACCGTCCGGCGCTGCGACGTGATCCTGGTGCTGGAGCGCGGGGTGGTGGTGGAGCGAGGCTCCCACGAGGAGCTCCTCGCCCGCGGCGGCCGGTACGCGGCCCTGGTCGCGACCCAGCAGGTGGCGGCTTGATCACCGACCTCCGCACGGTGCGCGACTGGTTCCCCCGCGTCTGGCGCGACGGGCCCGGATGGCTCGCGTTCATCCTGGTGAGCAGCATCGCGCTGGCGTTCCTTCAGGCCGCGTTCCCCTGGTTGTGGCAGTACGCCGTGGACGCGCTGACCGGGCCCGGGTCCACCAGCCTCGAGGCGGTCGCTGCGTGGACGGGCGGGGTCGGAGTGGCGCACGCCGCGCTGTACGTGGTGCTGCAGTGGGCGCGCTCGGTGCGGAACGCCGCCATCAGCAGCACGCTGCGCCGAGGCCTGGTCTCCGCCGTGGGGCGGGCGGAGCCGGTCGCGCGAGGGCGCTGGCACACGGGCGACCTCGTGGCGCGGATCCACGACGACGCGGGCGAGAAGGTGTCGTGGTTCCTGTGCTCGGGCCTGTTCCGCGCGTGGGAGGCGGCGTGGATCGGGGTCGCAACGCTCCTGGCCATGGCGGTGACGGCGCCGTCGCTGATGTGGTGGGTGGTGGCCCCGCTGCCGTTGCTGGTGGTGCTGCAGCTGGCTTCGCAGGAGGTGTTGTCCCGGCGGCAGCAGGAGGTCCAGCGCGCGATCTCCGAGACGACCGAGGTGGTCGAGTCCACCTTCACCACGCTGCGGGTGGTTCAGGCGGCAGGCCTGGTGCCGCTCGTCCACCGGGCGTTCCTCCACCACGGCGTCCGGCAGCGCGACGCGGAGCTGCGCACGGCGGTGGTCTCGAACGGCCTGGCCCTGGTCTACCAGTACGGGTGGCAGTTCGCGCTGGTGGCGCTGTTGTGGTTCGGGGGGAGGCAGGTGATCTCCGGCGAGCTGTCGCTCGGGGAGTACGTCACGTTCGAGGGCCTCCTCAGCACGCTGATCTGGCCCATGTTCGATCTCGGGAACCTGGTTTCGCGCCTGGCGCCGACCGCCGTGAGCCTGCGCCGCCTCGACGAGGTCCTGGCGCTCCCGGCGCGCCCGACCGGGTCGGCGACCCCGGAGGACGGGACGCTCACGGTGTCGGGCCTGGTGGTGTCGGCGCCGGACGGCCGGGTGCTGGTGGAAGGCGTGTCGCTGGTGGTGGGGCCGGGCGAGGTGGTGGCGCTCGCCGGTGAGGTGGGCGCGGGCAAGACCGTGGTGGTGGAGGCGCTCGCGGGCATGCGGCAGACCGCCGGCACGGTGCGGTTCGGAGGCCACGCCGCCGCCGCGCTCGCCGACCCCAGCGTGGCGTTGGTCCCGCAAGACCCGACGCCCCTGGCCTGCTCCCTGCGCGACAACGTGACCCTGGGCCGCGCCGTGTCCCCGGAGGCGCTCCAGCAGGCGCTCGCCGTCGCCCAGCTCACGCCGGATCTGGCGCTGTTCCCACAGGGGCTCGACACCGAGGTGGGCGAACGCGGGGTGACGATCTCCGGGGGGCAGCGGCAGCGGGTGGCCCTGGCGCGGGCGCTCGCGGGGGAGCCGCGGTGGTTGCTCCTCGACGACGCCACCTCGGCGCTCGACGCGACCGTGGAGGCGGCGTTCTGGGAGGCGCTGCACGCCGCTCGGCCGGACCTGGCGATGGTCGTGGTCTCCCACCGGCCGCGCGTGCTGTGCCGTGCCCGGGAGGTCCTGTTCCTGGCGCAGGGCCGGGTCGTGGCGCGCGGGACCCACGGGGCGCTGCTCGAGGGTTGCGCGGCGTACGCCAGACTGTACGGGTCGCTCGATCCCGCGGTCGACCTGCCCGTCACGCGATCGTGATCACCACGTTGCCCCGCTCGACGTGCGGACCAACCGGACCTCGGGTGGATACGAGCACTCCGATGATCCCGTTCTTCGAGCAGTTCGCGCTCCCGAGAGGGCCGCTGGGCATCGTCGCCGGTTGGGCCCTGGCGCAGCACAACCAGTCGGCGAACCGGATCTGCATCGATGCGCTCGCCGTCGAATCACACCCTTCGCCGCGCGTCCTCGAGATCGGCTTCGGCCCAGGCTGGGCGCTCGCCCAGCTCGCACGACCTGCCCACCGGCCTCGCCCCGACGGCCGCCCGAGCCTGGTCGGAATCGAGGCTTCGGAAACGATGCTCGCGAGCGCTCGCCGGCGGTTGGCGCAGCCGATCGCCGACGGCGTCGTTGCCCTGTCGTTGGGCGACGTCGCTGCGCTCGCGGAGCCGGATTCCTCGTTCACCCACGCGCTCGCCGTCTACAGCCTCATGTTCTGGCCCGATCCGGGCGCCGGCCTGCGGGAGATCGCTCGGGTGCTCGCGCCAGGCGGGCGAATCGCGCTCGCCGTACGGGTTCGCGGGAGCGGGTGGTTCACCCGCGACCCCGGGCTGCGCGAGCGGGTCGACGAGGAGCGATTCCTGCGCGAAGCGCTGCCCGAGGCGGGCTTCGACGCTGTCGACCTGAGGCACGTCGCGGAGCGTACGATCTCGGACTCCCTGTACGTCTCCGCGGTCCGGCGCGGGTAGGGCCGATCCCGGCGGTGGGGGGGGGGCCAACGTACGGGAACGCCCGAGCGGGCTCGAGCAGCGGCGGTCAGTGGCCGGCGCACCCCGGATACGCGTCTTCGACGGTCGACGTGGTGGTCTGCAGCGCCCGCCGCCCGAACCCACACAGGCGGTCCACGGCGACCGGATCCCCGT
This sequence comes from Myxococcota bacterium, assembly GCA_044356535.1. Lineage (GTDB taxonomy): Bacteria > Myxococcota_A > UBA796 > UBA796 > JACKER01. Next base: position 13,895 of record JBIKWC010000001.1, on the reverse strand, counting down.
GGTGTTTCGTGAGGAGGGGCACCACTCGCAGGTTCCAGTCGGACGGGCCCAGGTCTCCGTGCTCGAGCGCCAGCCACAAGGCGAGGTCGTGGGCGTCGCTCCCGGGCGCGATGGCTTTCCCGGCCTCGACGGGGCCCCACTCGGCGTCCCGGTACGACAAGACCCTGCGCAGCGCGGTGTGCGCTGCGGTGCCGTCGCCGGCGTGGAAGGCGAGCGCGGCGTCCAGCACGCGATCGTCGCGGTGTGGGGGGGCGAGGTCAGGGTGTTCGCGACGGAGCTCGGCCAGCGCCTCGGCCGTCACCGTCACCTCGTCCCAGCGCCCAGCGCGGGCGGCGTCGACCCCGCGATCGAGCGCGCTGCGGAACAGCAGCTCCGCCACCCCTGCGTCGGTGGGGTGGGCGCGGAGGTGGGCTGCGAGCCGCGGCAGATCCGGAACCGAGCGCCGCTCCACGCTGGCGAGCGTGATGCCCGCGAGCGCGTCCGGGGCCACCTCGACGTAGGTGCCGGGCGGGAGGGGTTCCGGGTTCCGGATCCCGCCGACACCGCTCGGGTAGAAGTCCTCGGCGAAGGTCAGGCGCAGCCCCACGGACGGCTCGGCGTCGTCCGGACACCGGAAACACGTGGTCTCGACCCCGCGCACTCCGGCACCGCCGGGCTCCCGGAGCAACACGTACCAGTGGACGGGGGAGGGGACCACGCTCGCGCGGAGGTCGAGCCGCCACGCGACGTGCAGGAACACCCACAGGAGCTCGTCGGGGTGCACATAGGTGGGGGAGTGGTCGGGGGCCGGGTCGAAGTGGACCCCGAACGCCGGCCGGCTGTACACGTCCGCCACCCGCAGCTCCCGGGCCCACCGCTGCGCCAGCGCGTCCGGATCGTGGTCGCGCGCCCACAGCGCCGCCTCCGCGGCGTGCATGTCCGTGGTACCGGTCTCGGAGAGCAGCCACCAGCCCAGCTCCTCGGCCACCGCGTCGGCGGCGGTGAGCATCCGCGCGCGCGCCTCGGGCGTCGCGGCGTCGTCGAGCGCCAGAGCCGCAGCGAACGGTGAGGTGTCCGCCGGAAAGTCATGGTGGACCGTCGCGAACGGAGGAAGGCGGGGGTCGTGGCCGGCGAGCAGCAGCCGCGCGCGCACGCCAGCGTGGGGAACCCAGGCGAACACCCCAGCGAGGACCACGCCCGCGAGGATCACCCAGGGTGCCAGCGATCGTCGCTCCGGAGCCTCGAACATCGCCCGAGTATGCCCCGGTGGCGCGGGGGCTGCCGCGCGGCGCCCGGTTCGGTGTACCGTCCTGCCCGTGGAGGCGACGTGGGTGTGATCCGGCTGGTGACGGAGATCCCGGGCCCGAAGAGCCGGGCGTTGGTGGCGCGGCGCGACGCAGCGACCCCCCCGGGCGCGGCGAAGCTCACGCCCATCGCGGTGGCGTCCGCGCGCGGCGCTCAGGTCACGGACGTGGACGGCAACGTGTTCCTGGACCTCGCGGGCGGCATCGGTACGCTGGCGGTGGGACACACGCCCACCGCCGTGGTCGAGGCGATCCGCGCCCAGGCCGAGCAGCTCCTGCACATGTGCGCCATCGTGGCCACCTACGAGCCCGCGGTGGCCGTGGCCGAGCGGCTCAACGCGCTCGCGCCCGGTCCAGCCCCCAAGAAGACCCTGCTCATGAACTCGGGCGCCGAGGCGCTCGAGCAGGCCGTACACATCAGCCGCTCGTTCACGAAGCGCCAGGGCGTGGTGGTGTTCGAGAACGGCTACCACGGCCGCACCAACCTCACGCTCGCGATGACGTCGAAGTTCAACCTGTTCAAGAAGGGCCTCGGCCCCTTCGCGCCCGAGGTCTACCGGCTGCCGTTCCCCAACCCGTACCGCCGCCCGCCGGGTCTCACCGCAGAGCAGTGGGTGGACTGGCACGTGCAGTCGCTCGAGCACACGTTCGTGGGCATCGTCGACCCGAGCCACGTCGCCTGCGTCGTGATCGAGCCCGTGATCGGGGAGGGCGGCTTCCTCCCGGCGCCGGTCCCCTGGCTCCGCAAGCTGCGCGAGCTGTGTGACGCCCACGGCATGTTGCTCGTGGCCGACGAGGTGCAGTCCGGCATGGGCCGCACGGGGAAGGTGTTCGCCATCGAGCACGCGGGCGTCGTGCCGGACCTCCTCACTACCGCGAAGTCGCTGGCAGCGGGGATGCCCCTGTCCGCCGTGGTCGGCCGGGCCGACGTGATGAGCGCGCCACACCCCGGGGGCCTCGGGGGCACGTACTCCGGCAACCCGCTCGCCTGCGTGGCCGCGCTCGCCGCCCTCGACGAGATCACCACGCCCGCGTTCCTCGCCCGGGCGGTGGCCGTCGGGGAGCGGATGCGCGCCCGGTTGCTGCGCCTGCAGGAGCGCCACGCGTTCGTCGGCGACGTGCGCGGGCTCGGCCCCATGCTCGCCATCGAGCTCGTGAAGGACCGCACCACCCGCGAGCCGTGGGTGGAGGCCACCCAGCAGACCAACGCCCAGACCCTGTTGCGGGGCGTCATCACCATCCGGGCCGGCCTGCACAGCAACTGCGTGCGGTTCCTGCCGCCGCTCAACCTGTCGGACGCCGAGCTCGACGAGGCGATGGACGTGCTGGACGCCGCCGTCGACGCCGTGCCGAAAGTGCTCGGCGCGTGATCGACACGCCCTTCGAGACCTCGGACCGCGACCTGTTCGCCGGGGAGGGGGTGGCGCGGTTCCGCGAGACCCGGGCCCGCTTCCGGGGGACGGAGATCCGGGATCCCGCCGGCCCCGCGTTCGACGAGGCCTGGCGGGCCATGGACGGCTACTTCGGCGCCAAGAACGAGATCGAGCGGCGCCCGGTGCTCGAGGAGTGGCTGCGGCGGCCCCTCGTGGCGGGGCGGGTCCGGGTCACGTACCACCTCGTGGCGTGGCACGAGCGCGAGACGGGCGCGCTGGCAGGCGTGCGTGACTGCTTCGTCGGCGTGGACGTGGAGCGCGGCCTCTGCGGGGTTCTGTTGTCGCACAGCTTCGTGCCCCCCGACCACCGGCGGTCCGGGGTCGCGACCCTGATCCGCACCTGCCCCGCCGATCTCGCCCGGCGGGAGGTGGCCCGGTGGGGCCTCGACCCGGAGACCACGCCGATCGCGTTGTGCGCCGAGATGGAGCCCTGTGTCCCGTCCGACCGCGGCTCGATCGTGCGCCTGCTCTCCTACGGCCGCTCCGGGTACTCGTCGGTGCCGCCCCGCGTGGTGCCGTACTGCCAGCCGGACTTCCGCGACCTCGCTGCGCTCGGGGTCCCCGCCGAGCCCATCCCGATGCCGCTCGTGGTGCGCTGGCTCGGGCACGAGGCCGAGACCGCGCTCCCCACCCGCCTCGCCGACGCCCTGATCGAGAGCTTCGCTCTCCTGCACCTGCGCGCCTGCGAGCCCACCCACGTCGAAGCGCTGGCGGCGGCGGACCGCGCAGGGCTCGTGCGGTGGGGCAGGGACACGATCCCGCTGCTGCCGCTCCCCACGTCGGTTTCGGAGCTCCGCTTGCTGGAGCCCCTGCTGCGGAGCCGGGCGCTCGCGCACTACCCGGAGCGGTTCCATCGGGCGCCGGACGGGGACGAGCTCGCGGAGCTGGAGGCCGCCGCCGCCAGCCTCGGGTGAGCCCGGCTGGTAGGCTGTGGGTGGAGGCGACATGCAGGACGGAGTCACGTCCGACCGGATGTGGATCGGCGGCGAGCCGGTCGAGGCGCTGGGCGGCGGCACCTGGCCCCTCGTGGACCCCGGCACCGAGCAGGTCCTCGCCCACGTGCCCTACGGCGATGCGACCGACGCGGTCCGCGCCCTCGACGCTGCTTCGGCCGCGTTCCCCACCTGGGCCGCCCGGAACGTCTACGACCGGTGCGCCATCCTCGAGCGCGCCGCCGAGCTCGTGCGGGAGCGCCTCGACCCGCTGGCCCGCCGCACCGCCGAAGAGTCGGGCAAGCCCTTTCCTCAGGCGAAGGCGGAGTGGGCCGGGGTCCCGAACTACCTGCGAGTCGCGGCGGAGCACGCCCGCCAGCTGGGAGGCCGGTGGATCCCCGCCCGCACCAACAGCCGCCGGATCGACGTCACGTACCAGCCGCTCGGCGTCGTCGCGGTGATCACGGCCTGGAACTTCCCGATCTACAACGTGAACCGCGCGGTCGCGTCCGCGCTCGCCGCCGGGTGCACCGTGGTGGTGCGGCCCTCGGAGTTCACGCCGCGCACTGCGTTCGACTACGCCAGGCTCCTCGCGGACGCCGGCCTCCCGCCCGGGGTCCTCAACGTCGTGAACGGCGACCCCCAGGGCATGGGCCAGGCCTTCCTCGACGACGCGCGGTGCCGCAAGATCGGGTTCACCGGCTCGACCCGCGTGGGCAAGCTCCTGATGGACGGCGCCTCCCGCACGGTGAAGCGCCTGGCGCTCGAGCTCGGCGGCAACGCTCCCGTGTTGGTGTTCCCCGACGTGGACGTCGAGGCCGTCGCGCGCTCCGCGGTGATCGCCAAGACCCGGAACAGCGGCCAGGTGTGCATCGCGCCCCAGCGGTTCCTGGTGCACGCCAGCATCGCCGAGCGCTTCGCGGAGGTCGCCGGCAAGGTGGCTGCCGCGCAGGTGATGGGCCACGCGCTCGAGCCCGCCACGACCGTAGGCCCGCTGATCAACGCCCGGCAGCGCGACCGGGTCGCCGACCTCGTGGAGCGCTCGGTCTCCGCGGGCGCGCGGGCGGTTGCGGGCGGGGTCCGTCCGGAGCGCCCCGGCTTCTTCTACCCGCCCACCGTGCTGGACGCGGTGCCGGCCGGCGCTCCCGTGCTCACCGAGGAGATCTTCGGCCCCGTGATGCCCGTGGTCCCCTTCACCACCATGGACGAAGCGCTCCGGATGGCGAACGACACCGAGTACGGCCTCGCGTCGTTCGTGTTCACCCGGGACCTCGGCACGGCGCTGGCGGTGTCGGAGGGCCTGCAGTTCGGGATGGTGGGGGTGAACGACTGGTACCCGGTGACGGCGGAGGCGCCGTTCGGCGGCACGCGCCAGTCGGGCCTCGGGCGCGAGTCGGGCCTGGAGGGGGTCCACGAGTACGTCGACGCGAAGACCCGGTACTTCGGGGGCCTCTCGTGAGCGTCCGCGTCACCCGCCTCGCCGGCGACCCCACCGCGCGCGGGCGGGCCCACGGCGCCGCCTGGGGGCCCCAGATCCGCGCGTACACCGCCGAGCGGGTACACCTGGCCGCCAACGGGTCCTGGGCCGGCCGGACCGTGACCCGCGCCGACGTGCTCGCGCTCGCCGAAGAGCTGGTGCCCGCGCACCGCGCCTACGCGCCCGACGTGTTCGAGGAGCTGGCGGCGATGGCCCAGGCCGCGGGCATCTCCGTGGCGGAGGCCGTGGTCGTGGGCGGCTTCACCGACTTCGTCGACGTCGTGCGCGCCCGCGGGTCCGCGCCTCCACCCGAAGACGACTGCACCGCGGTGGTGGTGCCGGACACCCGCGCCGAGGGGCAGGGGTTCCTCGCCCAGACCTGGGACATGCACGACACTGCCACCGAACACGTCGTGTTGCTCGAGCTCGCGCCCGACGAAGGCCCGGCGGCCACGGTGTTCACGACCGTCGGCTGCGTCGCGCAGATCGGCATGAACGAACACGGCGTGGCGGTGGGCATCAACAACCTCACCGCCGCCGACGGCCGGGTCGGGGTCACCTGGCCGTTCGTCGTCCGCAAGATGCTGCAGCAGACCACCACCGAGGCCGCCGTGCGCTGCGTCGTCGAGGCGGAGCTGGCCGGGGGACACGACTACCTCGTGCTCGACGCCGCCGGGCGCGGCGCCAACGTCGAGGCGATGCCAACCCACACCGCGGTCACGTGGCTCGAACGCGACGTGTTGGCGCACACGAACCACGTGGTCGACCCGGAGGGGCGCCGGCGCGAGGCCCCGCGGCCGGCAGCGCTGCAGCAGAGCTCGTACGACCGCCTGGCCCGCGCCACGGAGCGCACGGCGACTGGCCCGCTCGGCTTCGAGGCGCTGGTGGACCTCGTCCGCGACCCCGTGATCTGCCGCGCGAGCGAGCCCCCGTTCCACATGGAGACGTCGGGCGCGGTGGTGATGCGGCCCCGGACCCGGGAGCTGTGGGCGGTCTGGCGCGACCCCCGGACCCAGCCCTGGGAGCGGTTCGTGGTGGGGGGACCGCGTTGACCGCCGAGCGACCGATCGCGGAGATCACGCGGCCACCTCGGCTTCCGGTGTGGCCGGTCGCCGGTGGGCTCGCTGCGTTCACGTCGGAGCTCGTGGGCCTGCGCGGCCTGGCCCGGGGCCTGGAGGGCCGGTTCGGGGGCCGGGTGCAGCCGATGTCGCTGCCGGCGGGCGCGGGTGACCCGTTCCTGATGCTCGTCCACCACCGCCACAGCTTCTCGCCGTGGGATCCGCTGCGGCCGCTGTCGGCGCTGGTCATGCCCGAAGGGTTCCCGGCCCACCCCCACCGCGGGTTCGAGACCGTCACCTACGTGCTCGAGGGCGCGCTGCGCCACCGGGACTCGGCCGGCGTGAAGATGGTGTACCGCGGGGAGTCCGCGCAGTGGCTCACCGCCGGGCGTGGCGTGCTCCACGAGGAGATGTGGGACACCACCCAGCGCGACCACGAGCTGTACCAGCTCTGGGTCAACCTGCCGCGGGCCCACAAGCTCGACCCGCCGCGGATCCAGCTCCTGGGCGCCGGAGACGTGGACGCCCACAGCGCCGGCGTCACGCGCGCGCCGCTGGTGGTGGTCGACGTCGACGGGAGCCGCGTGACGGTGCTCGCGGGCTCCTGCCGCGGGGTGACCTCGGCGGTGTCGACGCACTCCCCGATGGCGGTGGTCCGCTTGTCGTGGGCGGCCGCCGGGGTGGTGTTCCGCTGGGACGACGTGCCCGCCGCACACACCGCGTGGTGCTTCGTGCGGCGGGGCGCGGTGCAGGTCGGTGGCCAGCGGATCGAAGCCACGCACCTCGCCCGGTTCGCGCGGGAGGCCGGCGGGCCCGGCGGGTTCCGGTTCGAATCCCTGGCGCCCGACACCGACGTGTTGGTCCTCACCGGGGCCCCGCTGGGGGAGCCCGTCGCGATGGGCGGCTCGATGGTGATGAACACCGACGCCGAGGTCGCGCAGGCGCACCACGACTACCAGGCGGGGCGGTTCGGGATCCCGTGGCCCCCGTCCGCGACGGACGAGGCGTGGCGTCGGGGGCTCGGGGTTCCGTAGGCACCTGTCATCCGCGGGGGGCCTTCGATATCGACGCCGCCCGGAGGCTGCGTGCCTGGCTCGTCCCTGTGGTTGTCCCTCGTCGCGTGCCGCCCCGATCCCGAGGCGAAGCCGCCCCCCACCACGGTCGACTCGACCCCGCTGACCACCGAGACGGGCTGTGTGTTCCGTCCGCTCGACGGGCCCGCCCTGATCCGCGTGCCGGTGGGCTCGGTGCGGGCGCTGCCGGTCTCGGACGACGCCGCTTGTGTCGACCTGCGCTGGGAGGTGGTGTCGAGCCCTGGCGAGAACGACGTGGTGCACGGAGCCGACGGCATCCCGCGGTTCGTGCCGGACGTCCCGGGCCAGTGGTCGTTCGCCTTCGGAGACGAGGCCACGGTCGAGGTCGAGGTCGTGGCGGAGGCGCCGTTCCACAACCTGTTCCACCCGCCGTCGCGGTCGCTGGTGTCGGTCGGTGACGAGGTGTGGGCGGCCCAGGGCTACGCGCCCGCGGTGTCCCGCCTCTCCCAGGGCGAGCTGACGCCGCTCGGCGAGATCCGTGTCGGTGCGTGGCCGGTGGCGCTGGCGGCCACTCCCGACGGCGCGACCGTGGTCGTGGCGCAGGCGGGCGACGACCACCTCGGCATCATCGACGTCGCCGCGGGGCGGATGGTGGACGCGATCTGGGTGGGCGACGAGCCGTCGGGCGTGGTCGTGAGCCCGGACGGCGCGACCGCCTACGTCAGCTTGTCCACGGTGGGCGAGGTAGCGGTGGTGGATCTCGGGACCCGCGCACGCACCGGCACGCTCCCCGCGCCCGTCGACGCCCGCGCCCTCGCCTTGTCGGCGGACGGCAGCACCCTGTACGTCGCGGGTCACCGGACGGGGCAGCCCGACCGCTACCCATTCGGCGAGGACCTGCGCGCGACCGATGTCCTCGTGGTGGACACCACCGACGGCACCGTCCTGCGTACCCTCCCCGAGGTGGCCAGCACGATCACCGATCTCGAGCTCGACGAGGCCGGTGGCCGGCTGCTCGTGAGCGGCACCGTCAGCCACCCCGAGCGCGGGCTGGTGGACCTCGACGCGCCGCCCTTCGAGGGTGTGGTGTCGGCATGGGACCTGGGTGATGGCGCGCTCGTGGGCCAGGTGGTGCTCGGGCCCACGGGCCCCGACGAGGGCATGGTGCTGGGCCCTCAGGCGCTCGCGTGGGCGGGCGACACGTTGTGGGTGGTGGCGGAGGGCAGCTCCCTGGCGGTGGCGCTCGACCCCGCGACGCTGGACGAGCGGGTGCGCGTGCCGGTGGAAGGGCACCCCCGCGACCTGTTGGTCGTGGACGGCCAGCTCTACAGCCACGGCTCCCAGGGCTTCGTGGTGCAGGCGCTCGACGCGTCGGGCGTCACCGGCATCGGCCCCGCGGGCGTGGACCCGCGGCCGGGCGAGGTGGCGGCGGGCCAGCGCGGCTTCGTCTCGCCCGGGGAGTCCTACGGCGTGAACTACTCCTGCAACTCGTGCCACACGGACGGTCGCGGCGACACCCGGGTGTGGCCTGCGGGCCCGTTCGAGGAGTGGGAGGCGAGCCGGGCGATGTTCTGGCTCGAAGGCACCGCGCCGCTCGGCTGGAGCGGCTACGTGGTGGACGTCCGCACCTTCGGGTACACGGGCTACACCAGCATCATCGCCAAGTGGCCCACGGTGGAGCAGGCAGAGACCCTCGGCGCGTTCCTGGGCTCCCTGATGCCGCCCGCGGCGGCGAACAGCCATACCACCCGGAGCGGTGCGCTCTCCGAGGCGGGCGTGCGCGGCGAGGCCCTCTACCGCGACGCGGCCTGCGCGGGCTGCCACCCGGCGCCCCGCACCACCGACAACGGCACGTTGCCCGAAGGCATCACCCCCAAGCAGAGCAGCACGCCGGCTCTGGTCGGGGTCTACCGCCACAACGTCTGGCTCAAGCGCGCGGACGTGTCGGACCTGCGCGACGCGGTGGTGGCCGCGCTCGACTGGCTCGCCAACGACACGTTGGACGACGCCCAGGTCGACGACCTGACCCGCTACGTCTCCGAGCTCACCGACCGGGACCTGTTCCTGTTGGCGCAGGCCCCGCTGGCCGACGCGCCCGTGGTCGGCGCCGACACCGCGCTGCGCCTCACGTTCAACCAGCCGCTGTGGGACGACCCAGCGAACCGCGGTCGCGTGCACCTGCAGGTCGACGGCGACGAGGTGGAAGCCACCGTGTCGTTCGCAGGGCGGGTGGTCTCCGTGACGCCGACCGCGCCGCTCCCGGCCGGGGCCGACGTGGTGGTCTCCGCCGACGCCGGACTCGAGGGCTTCGACGGGCGGACCCTCGCAGAGGCGGCGGAGGTGGCGTTCCGCACGGCGGCGCTGCCCGACCTGCGCCTCGACGGCGAGTACGAATTCGTGGTGGAGCTCCCGGCCATCGACTTCGAGGCGGGCGGGTTCGATCCGAGCCGCTCCCTGCCGATCGCGAGCGAGCTGTTGGCGGTGTCCTCGCGCGACGGCGCGGCCCTCGACCTGGACCTCGGCCGCGGGCTGCGCTGGGCGATGGACGCGGTGATCGAGGGCGACCAGCTCTACGTGCCGCCAGCGCCGCTGTCGTTCGGGTTCTCGATGGCCCAGGGCACGGCCCTCACCGCGACGCTCGTGGACGTCGACGGAGACGGGGTCGCGGACGAGGCGTCCGGGGTGATGCGCATGACGGGCCCCGGCTTCGACCAGGACGGCGTCGCGTGGTCGATCCGGCGGCCGCTCGGGTGTGTCCCGGGCCCCGCGGGTGACGTGGCCGTCGACGTGACGGTGGAGGCGGACGGGTCGGTGGTCGTCGACTGGGGAAGCCCGGGAGCGCTCGGGCTGTACGTGACCGACCCGGGTGCGTCGCTCCCGATCGGCCCGGGGCAGGTGGTGAGCGGCGGAGCAGCGTACTGGGTGCTCGAGGCCACGACGTTCCCGTTCGGGTTCGACGGGCCCGTGACGTACGGCGAGGTCCCCCGCCGGGCGACGGACGCCAGTCCCACCCACGGTGCCCCCGCGGGTGGCGCCGCCCTGGTGCCGGGTGACTGCTACACCTTCTCCGTGGTCACCGACCGCTTCGAGACCGGCAGCTACACCCTCGTCTCGGAGTGATGCGGGGCGGGACTACCCCCGCACCCGGTATCGCTCCCAGTCGATGTCCAGCTTGCGCAGGCGCGAGCGGAGGGTGCCGGGCTTGAGGCCGAGCGCCGCCGCAGCGCCGAACGGGCCTTCGATGCGGCCGAGGCAGCGCTGGACGGTGGCCTCGAGGTGGCCGCGTTCGTCGCCTCCGCTGCCGGAGTCGGGCGCGGCGGGCTCGGCGCCCAGGGCCGTGGCGAGGTCCAGGTGGTCACCGCCGCCGAGGATGGCGGCCCGCTCGATCACCGCCGCCAGCTCGCGCACGTTCCCCGGCCAGTCGTAGCGCTGCAAGCGCAATAAATCTGCAGGCGTTGGCACCAGGTTCTTGCCGTGGAGCCGCTGCCCGGCGCGGGCTGCGAACACCTTCGCCAGGGCCGGGAGGTCCCCTTTCCGGTCGCGGAGCGGCGGCAGGTGGATGGGGAACACGGAGATCCGGTACCAGAGGTCCTCGCGGAAAGTGCCCGCCCGACGGAGGGCGGCGAGGTCGCGGTGCGTGGCGGCGATGATGCGGACGTCGACGGTGTGGGTGTCCTGCCCGCCGACGCGCTGGATCGTGCCGTCCTGCAAGACGCGCAGCAGGCGCACCTGGGCCGCTGCCGGAAGCTCCCCGATCTCGTCCAGGAACAACGTGCCGCCGTCCGCCCGCTCGAACCAGCCCTTTCTGGTCGCCACGGCCCCGGTGAAGGCGCCGCGCTCGTGCCCGAACAGCTCGCTGTCCACGAGCTCGGGCGGGATGGCCCCACAGTTCACGCGGAGGAACGGACCCCTGGCTCGCGGCGAGCGGTGGTGGACCTCTCGGGCCACGACCTCCTTGCCCGAGCCCGTCTCGCCCAGGACCAGCACGGGGACCTCGGCGCCCGCCACCTGCGCGACCCGCTGCATCACGGTCGCGAGCCCGCCGTCCGAGCCCACGACGTCGTCGGTCACGTCGGTCCGGTCGAGCCGCACGAGGAGCGCGCTGCGGTCGGCGAGCGCGGCCTCGTTGAGCCGGGCGAGGGTGGCCAGCCGCAGGTCGTTCGTGAGCGCCACCGCGAACGGCTCGAGCACGTCGTGGAGCGCCATCCGGTGGGGCACGAGGTCGCCTGCCACCACCAACACGCCGTGCAACACCCCGTCCACCACCAGTCCGCCCGCGCCGACGACGCCGGGCCAACCCTCGGGCACCAGCGTGCGGGACAACCCCGTGCGGAGGCGGTCGAGCCACACCTCCACGCGGGCCTGCAGGCCGAAGGCGCGGACCTCCTGGGCGCGCGGCGTCGGGAGACCCAGGTGGTGCACCGCTGGCTCGGGCCCCGCGTGGGCCGCGAGGAGGAGCTCGTTGCGGGCGTCGTCCCAGCGGTACACGGCCACGGCGGTGAGCGGCAGCTCGGGAGCGAGGATGCGCGCCAGCTCGGGCACCGACGTCCGCAGCTCGAGGTGGCGGCTCACCTCCCTCCAGACCAGCGCGCGGCGCTCGGGGGTCAACATCGCCGCCCCCTAACTGGGTCACTCCGGCCCGCCGCTCCCGCTCCGGGGCCCGGTGCCCGCTGATTTCGAGACTGGTAGGGGGGGCCTGGGTCAGCGCGTCCCACCGCCTTCGCCTTCGTCCGGTGGCGTGTAGCCGCGCACCCAGCCGGCCCCGAGGATCTTCGACGTCGCATACACCTGGCGCCGCAGGTCCTCCAGCTCGCGGGTGGCCTCGATCACGTCGTCGGGGTCGGTGGCGGCCGCAACGCGGGCCTCGAGCGTGCGGATGCGGTCCAGCGTGGGGACCACCTGGATCGCGGGCGACTCGCGGTCGGGGTGGAAGTTCGTGTTGAGGGTCCACAGCGGGATCACCTCCACGTCCTGCAGCTCTGCGCGGATTCGATCCGGGCCCCCGCTCGGGTCGCGCCAGGAGCGCTTCACGACGGAGAACCGCAGCAGGGCGCCGTCGCGGGTGTAGCCCGTGGCCAGCGACTGGACGCCGGGCCGGTACTGGGCCGACTGGGAGCTGATGAAGTTGCCCAGGGAGTACGCGACGAGGCCCGTCCGGCCGTCTGCGGCTTCGATGAGCTCCACGGGCTGCAGGACGTGCGGGTGGTGCCCGAGGATCACGTCCACGCCGCCCTCCACGAGCTGGCGGGCCCAGTCGCGTTGCTCGGCCATCGGGGACGTCGCGTACTCCACGCCCCAGTGCACCGACAACACCACCAGATCGGCGCCGGCGGCGCGTGCGACCTGCACCTCCGCGAGCGCGGACTCGGGGGTGAGGGTGTACACACAGGGCCGGTCCGGGCCTGCGCCGAGGTCCTGGTTGTACAGCGTACACGAGCCGATCAGCGCGATCTTCACCCCGTTGCGCTCGAACAGGTGGTGGGCCCGTGCCTCGGCGCAGTTCGCGCCCGTGCCCACCCGGACGAGGGGGCTCGCGTCCAGGTGGTCGTGGGTCTCGAGGAGCCCCTTCACGCCCTGATCCCAGGAGTGGTTGTTGGCCGTGCTCACCACGTCGAAGCCCGTGGCGGCCAGGGCGCCGAGCACGCTCGGCGGGGCGTTGAACACCATCGGGATCACCGGGCGCCCCGTCTTCGGCGCGATGGGCGTCTCGAGGTTGGTGAACGCGAGGTCGGCGGCGCTCACGAGGCCGGCGACCCCGGCGAACAGGGCCTGGTAGCCCTCGTGGTTGGTGGAGGGGGTCTCCTTCGTGGCGTCGTTCACCTGGCGGGCCGCGGACTGCACGCTGCCGTGCATCATGGTGTCGCCCACCGCCACGACCGTGGCGCGCGCCAGGTCGACGTAGGGGGGCGGAGGCGGCGCGGGTGGCGGCGCATCCGCCACCTCCGCCGGTCCCGGGGCCAGCGCCGGCTCGGACGGCAGGGACGCGCGACAACCCGCGAGGGAGACGAACCAGGGCAGCATCGACGCTCCAGGGGGCCCGCCGCCGGAGGTTGCAGGCCCCGGCCGGAACGCACGGATAACCTCCGCGCATGACGGCCGACCCCGCCGACGCCCGCACCACCCCCCGCGCGCTCCAGGTGCCCGTCGTGCTGCTCCTCGGGGCGCTGGCGGTCTACTTCGCGGCGTCGTTCGGGTATGCCCTGGGTCCGGGAATGCCCGCCTGGGCCAAGTGGGGCAACTGGCAGATGTTCAGCGTCGCGGGGCACTCCAACTCCGCGCTCGACGCCGAGCTCGAGCTCGACGGCGAGTGGGTGCCGGTCGACCTCGAGACGCTGTTCCCCTCGCGCTTCGAGTCCGGCCCTCGGTACCGGCAGCTCCGCAACCGGCCGGGCATCGGGATGCAGGTGCTCGCCGACTCCGCCTGCGACCGCGACCCCCGGCAGCCCACGGCCATCCGGATGTACGACGTGCACTGGCCGATCGTCCCCGGCGAAGACCCGTACCTCCGGAAGAAGGCGCGCCGGAAGAAGATCCTCGAGTGGCGGTGCAGCAAGCACGCGCCCCGGCCGGGCGGGGTGGTCTGGTGACGCTCACGGACCGGCTCGATCGGTGGTTCGCGCCCGTGTGGGCCGCGCCCTGGCAGGTCGCGCGGGTGTTGTGGGCGGTCTCGCAGGCGTA
>JBIKWC010000233.1:0-11981 GCA_044356535.1 Myxococcota bacterium | reverse complement strand
CGACCGCGCAGGTCAGGGCGGTAGCATCGTCACCACCGGCGCGTCCGGCCCGACCAGGTCCTCGACGGGACCCACGAGCCCGCGGTGCCACAGCCACTCGACCGCGTCGGCCGGCACATGAACGCCCGCCTCCACCGCTGCCAGGTCGGCCGCCTCCCGCCAGGTCCGCGCGCCGTCGAAGCGCGCCAGGAGCTCGAACAACCACGGCGGCGCCAGGGTGGGGTCGAACGGGCTGAACGAGGTCACACGCCACTCCCCCGACGGCAGCTGCTCCCAATCGCGGAGCCGACCCACGAGCACGTCCGGGAGCGGTGCATCGCGACGCGTCACTGCGGCGGTGACGTTCCCCACGAACACCTCCGTCCGGGCGGTACGCAGCCCGGCCAACACCTCGTCCGGGGTGGCGTCGACGAGGTCCGCGGCGGCCACGTAGAACCCTTCGGGATCGGCGGGATCCCAGGGCAGGAGGTCCCGGCAGTACTCCGCGAGCAGCAGCTCTACGTGGCGGACCAGCACGTTCGTGGGCGCCCACGCCTCCTGACCGCGCTGGCCGTTCACGACCTTGCAGAACCAGGTCCGGCAGACCGACTCGCGATCGGCGTGGACGGAGCACCCGAGCGGCCCCTCCACCCAGTACGGGCAGGTGAGCCGGGTGTCGCGCCCGAAGTCGTCGTCGCCGCGGGAGCGGAACCGCTCTCCGCGCACGCGGCCAGCGTCCACGCCGAGCGCGCTCACGCCATCCGGATCGCGCAGCCGCTCCGCGACCTTGGCTGCGCCCACGCCGCCGCGCCGCAACGCTCGCCCCACCAGGAAGTTCGCCATTCGCGGGTGGTAGGTGCAGCACCGGGCCGGGGCGCTGAACAGGCGCTCCCGGCGCAGGGCCTCCGGCGCGCCCGGCAGCGGCGCCATCGCGCAGCGCGAGCAGGTGGCCAGCGGCTCATCGCCCATCCGGAAGCCGGCGAACTCGGGGACCACGCGCAGCAACGGCTCGGGGACGTCCATCCGCTTCTCCGGATGCGAGTATCGCAGACGGGAATGTCCCCGTCAGTTGCTCCCGAGCGCCAGCACCGCGCCCGTCGGGTCTTCGATCCGGAAGGTGTCGCCGTCGACGACGACGCTCAGGGTGCGGCCCTGGTAGACCACGTCGATCCGCATGCCGTCCGTCGCCTGCACGGACAGGGTCCGCGGACGGACAGCGGCGGGCATCGCGGTGGCCAGCTGGGGCGGGGCCGACACCAGCGCTGCGGGTGCGACGGGGGCTTCGGTGGGCACCGCGATCGGAGCCACGGCCGGCGCAGCGACCACCTCCGGCACCTCCTCCGCGACCGGCGCGACCGGCGCCTCGACCTCCACCACCTCGGGCGCCTCGCCGACGACCTCGTCCGCTGCGGCCTCCTCGTCCTGCGCGTCGAGCCACTCCGTCTTCACCACCCGCAGCTCGCCCCGCACCCACTCCGCGGTGGTGAGCGTGTTGTCCGGCAGGTCGATCTCGGCCTCGTAGAGCGTCTTGCCGAACACTCCGTTCACCTGCAGCTGGTGGACACCCGCGTCGAGGCCCCCGAGGCGTTGGCGCATGTTGCTGGTGATCGAGGCCTGCTGCCCGTCCACCACGATGGCCACCGGCGTGGTGGTCCGGAACTCGAGCGCCGACTCGGCGTGGGCAGCCGTCACGAACAGAGGGAGCAGGAAGGACACCGGGCACCTCGCGTCTGGATGGGACAGCCGACTGACACCGCAGCCGGGCGCTCGCGTTACTCCGGGTCGACGATCGGCCGCGCGGGCCATTCACCGGGCTCCGCGCGCCCGGTCGAGGACCCCACCGCCCGATGTTGGTGCTCTCCCCCGATCCGGCCGGACTGTCCCTCGCTGCCAAGCACCTGCGCGAGGGAGGGATCCTGGCGTTCCCCACCGAGACCGTGTACGGCCTCGGCGCGGTCGTCACCGACGAAGCCGCCATGGCCTCGGTCTTCGCCGCCAAGCGGCGCCCGCTGTTCGACCCGCTCATCGCCCACCTCGCCACGCCAGCAGCCCTCCCGTCGCTGTGGGCGCGGGACCGAAGCTCCGCAGCCGTGCAGCACGCGGTCGAGCTGCTCGCCGCCGCGTGCTGGCCGGGGCCACTCACGCTCGTGTTGCCCCGGTCCTCCGCGGTCCCCGACCTGGCCACCGCCGGACTCGGGGCGGTGGGGATCCGCGTCCCCGCACACCCCGTTGCGCGCGCGCTGATCGAAGCCGTCGGGGCCCCGCTGGTGGCCCCGAGCGCCAACCGGTTCGGGCGCGTGAGCCCCACCACTGCCGCCGCCGTGGTGGCGGAGCTCGGCGACGTGGTCCCCTACGTGCTCGACGGCGGCCCCTGCGCGGTGGGCGTGGAGAGCACCGTGGTGGCGTTCGACGACGATGGCACGCTGGTGGTGTTGCGCCCGGGGGGGGTGTCGGTCGAGGAGCTGACCCGCCTGGTGGGCCATCGGCCGCGGGTGGGCGGGCGTGGCGTGGTGGAGGCGCCCGGCCAGCTCGAGAGCCACTATGCCCCGGAGCAGTCGCTCACCCTGCTCCCTGCAGCAGTGCACGTCGGCGGCCTGCCCCCGGGCCGGCTCGCGGTCCTGAGCGCCACGACGCCGGCCGACGTGGTCCGGGCCTGCGCCCGACCCGGGACCGAGGTCGTCGCGGTCGAGGTGCTGTCCGAGCGAGGGGATTCTCTCGAGGCCGCGCGGCGCCTGTTCGGGGCCCTCCGCCGCCTGGACGACACACATGTCGACCTCGTCGCAGAGCCCTGGCCGGACGTGGGCGGTCTGTCGGAGGCCATCCGCGACCGCTTGCGGCGCGCAGCGGCCCGTCGTATGGGTCCGCTCCCATGATCCGCGTCGAACAGCTCGTGAAGGCCTACGGCCCGACCCTCGCAGTCGACCACCTCGACTTCGAGGTAGGGCGGGGCGAGATCGTCGGGTTCCTGGGCCCCAACGGCGCCGGAAAGTCCACCACCATGCGCATCCTGTGCGGGGCGCTGGGGGCCACCAGCGGGCGCGCGCTCGTCGGCGGCATCGACGTCCTCGAGGACCCCTTGGGCGTGAAGCGGCTCGTGGGGTACCTCCCCGAGGTGCCGCCGCTGTACACGGAGATGACGGTCCGCCAGTTCCTGCGGTTCTGCGCCCGCATCAAGCGCGCCTCCGACCCGAACGAGGCCGTCGAGCGCGTGATGAAGCGCGTGGCCCTCGACGGCGTCGCCCACCGCCTCATCGAGCACCTGTCCAAGGGGTACCGCCAGCGGGTGGGCCTGGCCCAGGCGCTCGTCCACTCGCCCCAGGTGCTGATCCTGGACGAGCCCACCTCCGGCCTCGACCCGGCGCAGCGCGTCGAGATCCGCGACCTCGTCCGCGAGCTCGCCCACGGCGAGGTGACGGTCATCCTCTCGACCCACGTGTTGTCCGAGGTGGAGGCCATCTGCGATCGGGCGATCATCGTCCACCGCGGCCGCATCGTCGCCCAGGACACAATGGCGGCGCTCTCCCAGCAGGGCTCCAACCTCCGGGTGGTCGTGGCCAGGCCCGACGACGCCCTGCCCACCGCGCTCGCCGCGCTACCCGGTGTGGTCTCCGTCACTGCTGATGGCCCTGGCGCGTTCCAGGTCCGCGCCGATCGCGACATCCGGGAGGGGGTGGCCTCCGCCGCCGTCCGGTGTGGACTCCTCGAGCTCGCTCCGCAGCGCGCCCTCGAGGACGTCTTCCTGCAGCTCACCCGGGACGCCGCATGACCCCGTCCGTCGTCCTGGCGCTGTCCCTGCGCGAGGTCCGGGCCTCCTACACCACCGTGGTCGGCTGGCTCGTGTTGTGCGGCTGGTTGTTCCTCACCGGCGTGTTCTGGTTGTTCTCGGTCACGTCGTACGTCGAGGCGAGCCAGGACCTCGTGTTCGACCCGTATCGGGCTTCGCAACTCCAGTTCACCACCTGGTTGTTCGCCCCGTTCTTCGGCAATCTCTCGATCGCGCTGCTGATGTTCGCGCCGCTCCTCTCGATGCGGTCGTTCTCCGAGGATCTCCGCAACCGCACGCTCGAGCTCCTGCTCACGAGCCCGCTGTCCACCTCCGAGATCGTGGTCGGCAAGTACCTGGGCCAGCTGTGGAACATCGTCGTGCTGCTGGGCGCCAGCGCTGTGTTCCCGATGTTCCTGCTCCAGTGGGCCTCCCCGGACCCGGGCGCGCTGGCCGCCGGCTACCTCGGCCTGTTGTTGACGGGCTCCGCGCTCGTGTCCCTCGGCATGTTGGCCTCGAGCTTCACGGCGAACCAGATCGTCGCCGCCGGGCTCACGTTCTCGGTGTCGCTCGTGTTGTTCATCGCCGACTGGAACGCCCAGGACGACCCCGACGGCTTCTTCTCGCAGATCGCCATCCTCGCGCACCTCTCGGACCTGCTCCGCGGCGAGGTCCGCATCTCGGACGTGGTGTATTACCTGGCGTTCACCGCGTTCTGCTTGTTCGGAACGCACCAGCGCCTCGAGAGCTTCCGATGGCGGTGACGGCTCCGACCGAGGGCCCGGGCGCCTGGCTGCTGGCCTGCCGCACGACGACCGTCGTGGGCGCAGCGGCCTGGGGCGCCGCCGGCATGGCGCAGGCCCTCGAATTCGACGAGGTCGTCTCCACGTTGCAGCTCGCAGCGTTGGGGCTGGCGCTCGCGGGCTGGGCAGCCGAAGCAGTGGTGTCCGGGCTCGCGTTCCCCGTCGTCGCTGGCCTCGTCGCCGTCCCCGCGCTGCTGGTCGTGGTCGCTGGCGTGGCGACAGGCTCCACCGAGCCCACCGACGAGTCGATCGTGCGCGCCCAGACGCTCGCGATGGTGGCGCTGGTGTCGCCGTTCCTGGCGGCGGCCGCCCGGAGCCTCGGGTTCCAGGCCACGTCGACCTGGCACGTGGGCGTCGCAGGAGCCACCCTGGCCCTCGCGGGGGGCGCTGCGGTGGCTGCAGTGGGAGCGCTCGACCCCGCTGCTGTCTCCCTCCTGACGCTCGCGGGCGTGTTGCTCGTCGCGTACTCTGCGTCCGATCGGCAGAACCTGGGCGAGCTGCTCGGGGCGCGCTCCGTCCGCTACGGCGCTGGCTCCCTGGTGCTCACCGCGCTGTTCGGCGCCACGGCGGTGGGCGCATACGCGGTCGCCCGCCGCAACGACCACACGTTCGACTGGACCCGCACGGGCACGTACACCTTGTCCGACCAGACGCGTCGGGTGGTGAGCGAGCTCCCGTACGACGTGGAGATCCAGGCGTTCTTCCGCGCCCGCAGCCCGGTCCGCGCCCCCTTCGAGGACCTGATCGGGCGGATGCAGGAGGTGGGTCCGAGGTTGAACGTCACCTGGATCGACCCCCTGGCGAACCCCATCGCCGCCAAAGAGGCCCTCGTCACGGGCGACCACGGCGTCGTGATCCTGAAGGCCAACGGCCGTGAGCGCAGGCTCGAAGGCGAGATCCGCGAGGAGGAGCTCACCCGCGACCTGCTCCTGCTGGGATCGGACCAGGACCACGTGATCTGCTGGGTGCAGGGCCACGGTGAGCCCGATCCGGACCAGGACGAGCCCCCGGAGGGATTCGGCGGCATCCGCACCGAGCTCGAGGGCCTCAACTACGAGGTCCTGCCCGTCCGCACCGCGCAGGAGAGGTTCCCTGCCAGCTGTGAGGTGGTGGTCCTGGCGCGCCCCGCGATCGATCCGCTGCCGTTCGAGCGCGAAGCGCTGGCGGCGTGGGTGGCCGCCGGGGGCAAGGCGCTCGTGATGGTGGACCTCTACTCCCGCGAGGGGGTGCTCTTCGACGTGCCCGAGCTCGTCGACGACCTCCAGCGGTACGGTGTCCACGTGGGCGAGGACGTGCTCTTCGACCTCAACGAGAAGCACCGGATGCTCGGCAGCGAAGACCCCACGATGGTGGTGCTGTCCGGGCCCGACTTCACGCCGCACCCGATCACGCGGAGCTTCGGCGCAGCGCTGGTGATGCCCGGCAGCCGCAGCGTGGGGTTCGTGCCGACCGAGGGCCTCGCGGGCGTGGAGCTCCTCCACACGAGCCGCGACGCCTGGGGGGAGACCACCCCCGAGGCCCCCGAAGCCGACCGCGGCACCGAGCTCGTCGGCGAGGTGCCGGTCATGGTGGTCGTCGAGGTGCAGGACCCTGCCGCGCTGCACGTCCTGTCCCGGGGCCCCGACCCCGCGCCGACCCCGGAGTCCCCCGCCCCGCCCGCCGGTGAATCCGGGTCCGAAGGGGGACGGCCCACCGAACCCGCCGCACCGGTCGATCCGGCCCGCGGCGTACCGAAGGAGTTCGCGCCTGCGCCGGGCGGGCGCCTCGTCGTGATCGGCGACACGGACTTCGCGTCCAACCGCTACGTCGGGCTCGGGAACAACCGCGACCTCGTGTTGAACGTGCTCGCGTGGCTGGTCGCAGAGGACAAGCAGCTCGGGGAGCGGCCCCAGACGGGAGAGCCGCTCGAGATCACCGACGCCGGCTCGTCGGTGTTGTGCCTGTTCTCGGTGGGGATCGTGCCGGGCACCGCGCTGCTGGTGGCAGCCGGCGTGCTGCTTCGCCGCCGGAGCCTCTGACGCGCCGCGTTACCCGCGCAGCCCCACGATGCGCCCGTCCTTCACGTCGATGTCCCAGGCGTTGGGGCGCTCGGGCAGCCCGGGCATGCGCAGGATGTCGCCCAGCAACACCACCAAGAACCCGGCGCCCGTGTTGATGCGCACGTCCTGCACGGTGACCACGAAGTCCGTGGGCCGGTTCTTGACCGCGGGGTCGTCCGACAGCGAGGACTGGGTCTTCGCCATGCAGATCGGCAGCCCACTCAGCCCGAGCTTGCGGATCTTCGCCAGCTCGTTGCGGGCGCGCTTGGAGAAGACCACGTCGCGCGCGCCGTACATCTTGCTGGCGACGGCCTTGACCTTGTCCATCACCGACTGATTCAGCTGGTACAGCGGCGTATAGGGAATCGATTCTTGCTCCGCATGTTCAAGCACCAGTTCGGCGAGCTGCGTGCATCCGTCACCGCCCGTGCCGTACGGGTCGGCTTCGGCGAACGGGATGCCGAGCCCCGCGCACCACTCCCGCACCACCGCGATCTCTTCGGCGGTGTCGGTGGGCCGCCGGTTCAGCGCCACGAGCGGGCGCTCCCCGAACGCCTGCACGTTCTCGACGTGCTTCGCGAGGTTCGCCAGGCCGCGCGCGACGGCGGCCACGTCCGGCACCTCGATCTCGCCGCCGCCGTGCCACCGGAGGGCGCGCACCGTGCCGACGATGACGACCGCTGCCGTGTCGAGCCCGCCGGCGCGGCACTTGATGTCGTAGAACTTCTCGCCGCCGAGGTCCATCGCGAACCCGGCTTCGGTCACGACCCAGTCGGCGCGGGCGAGCCCGAGCTTCGTCGCCACCATCGACGAGCAGCCGTGGGCGATGTTGGCGAACGGACCGCCGTGTACGAGGGCCGGCACCCCCTCGCTCGTCTGCGCGAGGTTCGGGCGGAACGCGTCGAGGAGGAGCGCCATCATCGGGCCCACGGCGCGCAAGTCCTTCGCCGTGATCATGTTCCCGTCGGGCCCGAAGCCCACGAGCGTGCGCTCCAGCCGCGCGCGGAGGTCGTCGAGGTCGGTGGCCAGGCAGAACAGCGCCATGACCTCGGACGCCGCCGTGATGTCGAACGCGGCCTCGCGGGGGATTCCGTTGTGGCCGAGGCTCGTCACGATCGAGCGGAGCGCGCGATCGTTCATGTCCATGACGCGGCGCCACGTCACGTTGCCCGGGTCGAGCAGCGGCTCGAGGCGCTGGTACACGTGGTTGTCGGCCATCGACGCGAGCAGGTTGTTGGCCGAGGTGATCGCGTGGAGGTCACCTGTGAAGTGCAGGTCGATCGAGTCCGCGGGCTGCAGGCGAGAGCGACCTCCACCCGTGCCACCACCCTTGGCGCCGAACACGGGCCCGAGCGACGGTTCGCGCAGACACGCCACCGCGTTCTGGCCGATGCGGGCGAGCCCCTGCACGAGGCCGATGCTGGTGGTGGTCTTGCCCTCCCCTGCGGGTGTCGGGGTCATCGCCGTGACCAGGACGAGCCGCCCCTTCCCCGGGCGCGTCCGCGGCGCGCGCAACGCATCCATCGTCACCTTGGCCCGCGCCGGGCCCCAGCCGTCCCACTCCGTCGCTGCCAGACCGAGCGCTGCCGCCACGTCCCCGATGGGTCGCATGGATTCCTCCCGGCGGGAGCCTATCCACCACCGACGCGGGGGGCCCCGCGTGCGGACGGCGTCCCGGGACGCTACGACGGACCATGCCCACCTCCCGTCGCGTCCACGGGCGCCATCCCCTGCTCCCGAACGGCGGCGCAGCCGTGGACTGGGAAGCGCCGACCCCTGCTGCGGCGGAGACCGCGGCCGCCCGGTGGGCGTCTGCCGTCGGCGAGGTGATCGTCGGGAGCCCGCTGGGCCCCGTCGTCGTGCGCGTGCGGGGCGTCCACGTGGCCCTCGCGCTCCGGTCCCTGCCCGAGCACCGCGACGACGCCGCCCGGGTGCTCGACCACGTCGTCGACGGCGGGCCCTCCGCGGACCTCCCTGCCGTGGAGCCCGGGCTCCGCGCAGCGCTGGCGCGGATCGAGCAGTCCGACCGGCCCCATTTCTTCGACGAACACGGAGCGACCATCGGCGTCGGCCGGCGTTCGCAGACCTGGGAGTGGGACGAGCTGCCGTTCGAGCCCGGCGCGGACCTGTCCGGTCGGCACGCGCCGGTGGTGTTGATCAGCGGGACCAACGGCAAGACGACCACGGCAAACCTGGTCGGTGCGATCGCGTGGGCCGACGGGTGGCTCCCCGGGGTGGCGACCAGCAACGGCGTGCGCATCGGCGGTGCGTGGGCAGTTCGGGGCGACTGGTCCGGCGCCGAGGCCGCGCGGCGAGTCCTGCGCGACGACGACGTCAACTTCGCGGTGCTCGAGACCGCCCGCGGCGGCATCCTCCGGCGCGGCGTGCTGGTCGAAGGCGCCCACGTCGCGGTGCTCACCAACGTGTCCGGGGATCACCTCGGCGAGGGCGGCCTCGACACGGTGGACCACCTCGCGGAGACCAAGCTCGAGCTCGCGCGGTCGCTGCGGAGGGGCGGGGTCGTCGTCCTCAACCGGGAGGACGGGGCGCTCCGGCGGGCGATCCCGGAGGTGCTGCGCGATCGACCGGACCTGGTGGTGGTGTGGTTCTCGAGCCGCAGCCCCGCGGACGCCTGGCTGGACGGCGCCGTCCTGCGGCTCGGTGACGAGGCGCTCTGCACCGTCTCGGAGGTGCCGCTGACCCTCGGGGGCGCTGCGGTGTACAACGTCGAGAACGCCCTCGCCGCCGCGCTCGCCGCCCGGGCGGTCGGGGTCGGGACAGAGGCCATCCGGGAGGGGCTGCAGGCGCTGCTGCCCACCCCCGAGGACAACCCCGGTCGCGCCAACCTGTTCCAGGTCCGCGGGGCAGCGGCGCTGCTGGAGTACGCCCACAACCCGGAGGCCCTGCGGCGGCTCGCGGAGCTGGCGGCCCGCTGGCCCTCTCGGCGGCGGGGTGTGTTGTTGGGCCAGGCAGGGGATCGCTCCGAAGCGCTGGTGCGGGAGCTCGCGAAGGAGGCCGCAGGCCTGCAGGCGGACCGGTACGTCCTCAAGCCCCTCCCCGGCTACGCCAGGGGGCGCGACCCTGCGCAGGTGGTCGGGTGGCTGCGCGAGGGACTGGCCGATGCAGGGGTGGCACCCGAGCGGATCGTCGAGGTGGCGACCGAGCTCGACGGGGTCTCCGCCCTCGTGTCCTGGGCGGGCCCCGGAGACCTGTTGTTCGTCCTCGTCCACGAGGACCTCGACGCCGCAGTGGACCTGCTCCGCGCAGCGGGCCGCTGAGTCCCGTCAGCCGAGCTTCTCGATGGCCGCCAGCAGCCGCTCGAGGTCGAACCGTCCCCGCGGGCCGGGCCGGAACGCGACGACCAGCACGCCGTCGACCCGGCGGACACCGGGGTCTCCGAGCTCGATGCGGAGGCCGCCGTCCAGGAAGCCATCGCCCTGCGAGTCGACCATCCGCCGCAGCGCCGGCTCGAGGTCGGTGAGGAGCCGCCCCATCGCCACCCGAGCCTCGTCGGACGACGGGGGCTCACCCGAGACCCGGCAGTCGAACCGCTCCCCCAGCTCCTCGAGCCGGGCACGGAGCGTCCCCTGCCCGGGGATCTCGTTGACCGCGGCCTCGGCGAGGGCGTCCGCTACGCCCATGGCGTCCAGCACGGTCACGGCCTGCACCGCCTCCTCGTCGACCCAGGTGCGCGAACCGCGATCCGCGACCACCCAGAGCGGTCCATCCACGAACTCGAGCACGCCTTCGACCACCCCGCCGGCCAACCAGACCCGGACCCTGGCCCGATTGTCCGGCCCCGCCAGCCGCTCCGCGATCTCCCGAAACCCACGCACGCGCCCTCCGCGCCGTCACTGTACACTTCAGCGTCAGCGTGTGTATGAGTACGTCGTACTCCTTCGATGGTGGCGCCCGCGGGTTAGGGTCGCGTTCCGGAGCTCCGGTGCCCGTCCTTCACCCGTGGTGGCCCGCCGGTCTCCCGGTGCACCCGCACCTGTTGTTCGAGTCGCTCTCGTGGATGCTCGCGTGGCGGCTGTTCCTCCGGGACCGCTCTGCCCACGACCCTGTCGACGACCCTCTCACCCGCGCGACCCTGTTGACCGTCGGCGTCGTCGGTGGCGCGCTCGGCGCCAAGCTGTCGGTGCTGCTGGAGGACCCGTGGACCACCGCAGCGCACCTGACCGACCTCGCGTGGCTCACCGGCGGACGCAGCGTGGTCGGCGGCCTCCTTGGGGCCTGGGCGGCGGTGGAGGTGGCGAAGTGGCGCACCGGGGTCGCCGTCGCCACCGGGGACGCCTACGTGCGCGCCATCGGCTACGGCCTCGCCCTCGGACGGGTGGGCTGCTTCTTCTCCGGCGTCACGGACGGGACCCACGGCATCGCCACGACGCTCCCCTGGGGGATGGACCTGGGCGACGGAATCGCGCGCCACCCAACGGCAATGTACGAGATACTTTTTCTGCTGGTGCTCGTTCCGACCCTGGGTCGAGCACGGTTCCCGGCGGAGGGTGACCGCTTCAAGGCGCTGCTGATCGCGTACCTCGGCTGGCGACTCTGGGTGGAGTCGCTGAAGACCCAGCCGTTCGTGTTCTGGGGACTGTCGGGGATCCAGGTCCAATGCCTCGCGGGCCTCGCCGTCTACGGAGGGATCCTGGCGCGCCGGAGACTTCGCCCTCAAGCGGCCTGACCCGCGGCCGACCGTCCGGGTCGGAGCGACCATGATCCACCTCGACCCCTCCTTCGTCAGCGCGTGGCTGCAGGCCCACGGCTACGTCGCCGACACCCTCGGTGAGACGTTCGCGTACGTCGCGACCCTGCCCCTGGACGGAGCCCGCGGGGGCTGGCTCGAGCTGACGTTCCCCGAGTCGGCCGTGCGAAGCGCAGCGGCGCGACTGCATGGGGTGTCGGTGCAGGAGGTCGACGACGCAGCTGCCTTCGACGGCGCCACGGCGCTCTTCGAGGAGCTGCGCGCCAGCCTGCCCGCGGGCCGGGCCTGCGGCGAGCCGACGATCGCGCTCCGCTCGGTCCGCGCGGGCCGCTCCCCGGGCGCCGCCCGAATCCAGGGGAACGCCTGGGGCCTCGCGGCGTGAGGGCTCCGGGGCCCACCAGCGCGTCGCTTCCGGGTGTAGACTCGGGGCGGAGACACACGCGTGCGCGACTCGGATCTGGATCTGCAGAGCGAGCACCCGTCCGAGGACGAGGTACTCGCGCCGCGCGTGCTCGAGAGCACGCTGACGGGTCGTACGCCCGCTTGGGTTCGTCGGAGTCGGCCGCAGTCCTCCACCACCCCACTCCTCGTCGGCTCTGCGCTCGCGCTGGTCGTGGTGCTCTCGGCGTGTGTGATGGGAGTGGTGTTGATCCTGGGGCTCTGGGCGTCCGGCTGACCCGTCGGCTGCT
>JBIKWC010000162.1:0-16033 GCA_044356535.1 Myxococcota bacterium | reverse complement strand
CTCCACCGCCTCGTGGTACTCGCGGGCCAGCTGATCGACGATCACCGCCACCGGCTCGACCTCGTCGATCAGCGACACGCCCTGCCCCGCGCTCCAGATGTCCTTCCAGCGCTTGGGGGCGTCGCTCCCACGCTCCCCGGGCGAGGGTGCAGCCGGGAGCGTCTGGCGCAGGAAGTTCGCGTGGATCCCGGAGACCTGGTCCGTGTACACGACGTCGTCGTGCGTGCTGTCCACGAGGAGCTGCTTGTACTCTGGGGCAGCGCCGGCTTCCGACGACGCGATGAACCTCGTCCCCACGTACGCCAGCTCGGCCCCGAGGGCGAAGGCCGCCGCGATCTGGGCCCCGCCACCGATGCACCCCGCGGCGACGACGGGGACCGGCAGGTGCGCGCGCAGCCACGGGATCAAGACGTAGGGGTTGACGGTGCCGGCGTGGCCCCCGGCGCCCTGGCTCACCCCGATGACGGCGTCCACCCCGGCGGCCACCGCCTTCTTCGCGTGGTGCAGCCCGATCACGTCGTGCATCACGAACACGCCGCGCGCCTTCGCCCGCCGCACGATCTCCGTCGGGTTGCCGTAGCTCGTGATCAACACGGGCACCTCGTGCCGGAGGCAGGCCTCCAGGTCCGACTCCAGGCGCTCGGGCGCCGTGAGCCCGATGGTCAGGTTGATGGCGAACGGGCGATCGGTACGTGCGCGAACCGAGCGCAGCACCTCCTCGAAGGCCTCCGGGGTGCGGGCGTTCAGGGACGGCATCGACCCGAGGATGCCCGCATCGGCGCAGGCCACGAGCAGGTCGGCGTTGGACACCAGGAACATCGGCGCGCAGACGATGGGGTAGCGCAGGCCGAGCCGGCGCGAGAGCGGGGTGGAGAAGGACACGGGAGCCTCCAGCTCAGTGGGGAAGACGCAGCCGCACCCGCACCGGGGCGTGGTCCGACAGGGACGCGCCCGCTGCGAGCAGCTCGAAGGAGTCCACCTGCGCCGCGGCGTTCACCCACACCCGATCGAAGCGAGCGCTCGCGCGGCCACCGCGCCAGGTCGCACGCGTGGACGGCAGCGCGCCGGTCGCGGTCCAGGCATCGGTGAGCTCGGCGAGGCCCGCCACCCGGGGCTCCTCCTCGATCCGCAGGTTGGTGTCGCCGGCGAACACGGCCGGACCCGGACACGCGAGGAGGTGCGCCGCGATGGCCGTGGCCTGGTCGACGCGGGCCCGCCCCCCGCCGCGCTCGCTCTCGAGGTGCGCGGTGAGGAAGGTCCAGCCGTCCCACCGGGCGCCCACGAGACGCCGGCCCATGCGCGAGGGAGCGAAGGGCACCGACACGGCCTCCGCGGAGGCCCCGCGGACCGCGAGGAGCGAGAAGTAGGCGCTGTCCGTCTCGGTGGGGTCGGCCGGGAACACCCGGAACCCCGCCGCCGCGAGGTGCGGACGCCAGTGCGCGTACCAGGTGCGGCGCACCACCTCCTGCAGCGCGATCACGTGCGGGGAAGGCTCGGAGAGCAGGAGCGTGAGGCACTGCGCCTCGGTGCGTTCGTCGAGCGACGCCTCCGAGAGCCCAGCGACGTTCCAGCTCAGCACCACCCGATCCATCTGGGCCGCACGGTAGCCCGGTGCGTGCAGGATGGGGAGACCCGGGGTAATGCCGGTGGATGACCCAGCGGCTCCTCTCCGTCGACCGGGACACCCTCCTCCAGGCAGTCACCGCGCGCGGCGAGCAGCTGCTCGGCACCTGGCTCGAGCTCGCGGACGGCAGCCTCCACGCGCTCATCGACGGCGACGAGTCGTCGGAGGGGCGGGCGTTCGAGGCGCGGATGGACGCCGACCCCGACGGCTTCTCCAAGGTCCCGTTGTACGCCCGCGAGTACCGGCTGATGGGCGAGTTCGTGGAGACGGTGGAGGACGACGGTCTCGCGGCCGCGCTCGACGCCGCGCTGGCGGGTCGGGAGGCCTTCCGCCGCTTCGACGAGGTGCTCCAGGCCAACCCAGCCGAGCAGTCCAGGTGGACGGTGTTCCGCACCGATGCCCTCGTGGCCTGGGCCGCCGCCTGGCTGCGGTCCCAGGGGATCTCCGTCGCCTGGGCCGACCCGTCCACGCCGCCGGTCGAGCTGCCGGCGATCCTCGGCCTGTTGCTGCGCGAAGGCGCGGTTGCGCGCACCGCGGCCGATCGCCACGAGGCGAGGGACGTGTTCGTCCGCCTGTGTCGGGAAGTGTGCGAGCTGTCCAGGGAGCCCTTCCGCAAGAGCGACGTGCGGGGCAGGACCCGGTTCGCGCGCGCCGGTGTGGAGGTGATCCTCGAGGGCAACCGGGTCACCGTCCGCGCGTAGGGCTGAGCAGATCAGCGCGGCTTCGGTTAGGCTGCCGGCCGCCGCCAGGTCGACCTGACGCCGCACCCCGGAGTGTGCCATGTCGTTTTCGCTCGCCCAGTACGACATCACGGTGAAGGACATCGTCCGCAACGCCGCCCCCGCGCTCCTGTACGAGCACGGGCTGCGCAACGAGCCGGGGACCGCCATCTCCGCCAGCGGGGCGCTCATCGCGATGTCCGGCGAGAAGACGGGCCGCAGCCCGAGCGACAAGCGCATCGTCGACGAAGACTCGAGCCGCGCCGACGTGTGGTGGGGCAACGTCAACATCAAGATGGAGGAGCGTTCGTTCCTCACGAACCGCGAGCGCGCGGTCGACTACCTCAACACCCGCAAGCAGCTCTACGTCATGGACGGCTTCGCCGGCTGGGATCCGCGCCACAGCATCAAGGTGCGCGTGATCACGACCCGCGCCTACCACGCGCTGTTCATGAACAACATGCTCATCCGGCCCACGCCGGCCGAGCTCGAGAGCTTCGGCGAGCCCGACTACGTCATCCTCAACGCCGGCGAGTTCAGCGCCAACCGCTACACCACGGGCATGACCAGCAAGACCAGCATCGCGCTGCACTTCGGTCGGCGCGAGATGGTCATTCTCGGCAGCCAGTACGCCGGCGAGATGAAGAAGGGCGTCTTCACGATCATGCACTACCTGATGCCGAAGGCCGGCATCCTGTCCATGCACTGCTCGGCGAACGAGGGCGACGACGGTGACGTGTCGGTGTTCTTCGGGCTCTCCGGGACTGGCAAGACCACCCTCTCGGCCGACCCTCGCCGCAAGCTCATCGGCGACGACGAGCACTGCTGGTCCGACCAGGGCGTGTTCAACATCGAAGGCGGTTGCTACGCCAAGGCCATCAACCTCTCCGCGAAAGACGAGCCGGAGATCTTCAACGCGATCCGGTTCGGGTCGGTCCTCGAGAACGTGGAGTACGACGCGAGCTCTCGCGCGGTCGACTACACGAGCACGCGGTTGACCGAGAACACGCGCTGCAGCTACCCGATCGAGTACATCGACAACGCGAAGATCCCGTGCATCGCGGGCCACCCGAAGAACGTCATCTTCCTCACGGCGGACGCGTTCGGCGTGTTGCCGCCTGTCTCGAAGCTGTCGCCCGAGCAGGCGATGTACCACTTCATCTCCGGCTACACCGCGAAGGTGGCGGGCACCGAGATGGGCGTCAAGGAGCCCTCCGCCACGTTCTCCGCGTGTTTCGGCGCGCCGTTCCTCGTGTGGCACCCGGCGAAGTACGCCGAGCTCCTGTCCGCGAAGCTGCAGACCTTCGGCGCCACCACCTGGCTCGTGAACACGGGCTGGACGGGCGGAGCCTATGGTGTGGGGAAGCGGATGAGCATCGCCCACACCCGCGCCATCCTCGACGCCATCCACGACGGCTCGCTGGCCCAGGCCACCACCACCACCGACCCGATGTTCGGGTTCGAGGTCCCCGTCCACTGCAAGAACGTGCCGGAGCACGTGCTGCAGCCGCGGAACACCTGGGCCGACGGCGCCGCGTACGATGCCGCGCAGAAGAAGCTCGGGGCGCTCTTCCAGAAGAACTTCCACCAGTACGCGGACGGCTGCTCGCCGGCCGTGCGGTCGGCGGGCCCCAAGCTCTGACGCTCCCAGTCGGGAACGGGCGGAGATACGACCCGGGCGGAGGTGAAGATGTCCGTCCGGATCACGTACTGCGGGAGTTGAGGGTACCTCCCTCGGGCTGCCCGTGCGGCAGCCACCGTGAAGCAGCAGCTCGACCTCGCAGTGGAGCTCGTGAAGGGGAGCGGAGGGATCTACACCGTCGAGGTGGACGGTGTGCTCGTGGCCCGAAAGACCCTCGACAAGGGCTTCCCGTCCGATGCCGAGGTCGTCGAGGCCGTGCGCGCTGCGCTCCGCTGAGCGGATCCCGCAGCGGCGGCCTCAGCGGATTCCGGCCTCTTCCCAGGAGACCATCCGGTTCTTCTCGGTGTCCCAGAGCTTGAGGCGGAGGCAGGCCTGGATGTCGCTCGGCGCCAGGCTCGTCCGCCCCGGGTTCTGCAGGTCGGAGATGGCCGCCATCGCCTCCGGCAAGCGGTAGAACGGGATCTTGTGGTTCAAGTGGTGGACGTGGTGGTAGCCGATGTTGCCCGTGAACCAGTGCAGCACGGCAGGCATGTCCATCATGCTCGACGCCTTCAGCGCGGCGTGGTGGTACGTCCACGTGTCGCGCTGGCGCAGCTCGACGCTCGGGTAGTTGTGCTGCGCGTAGAACAGGTACGAACCCGCCGCACACGACACGAACAGCGGCAGGAACACACCCGCGAACGCCGCGAGCGGACCGAGCGTGAACCCCACCACGGCCAGCAGCGCGAAGTGCAGCAGCAGCGCGGCGGGGCCCTGCCAGTGGACCTTCGGCTCCCGCACGAACGCGCCCAGGCACATGCCGCCCATGAACACCGTGAAGTACCCGAAGAGCATGTTCCACGGGCTGCGCGCGAACGCGTACCAGAAGCGCTGGGACGACGTGAGGGACGGCCACATCTTGACGCTCACCGTGGGGTACGAGCCGATGGCCGCGCCGAGCATCTTCGCGTTGTTCTGGTGGTGGTAGTCGTGGGTCTGCTGCCACACCGGCGGCGGGACCAACACGAGCCAGCCGTACACGTGCATCACCGCGTTCCCGAGCGGGGAGTCGCGCCAGATGGCGCCGTGCAGGTAGTCGTGGAAGAAGATGAACATGCGGACCGTGGTGCCGCCGGCGAGCACGCCCGCGAGCAGCTGCACCGGCCACCACGGGTGGACGAGGGCCGCGAGCTGGAACAGCGCGTGCACCACGAAGGTGAGGCCGAACAGCCGCCAGGTGAGCCCCAGGTCCTCGTCGGAGAAGGGTTTGGTGGCCCGCACCAGGTTGGCCCCGATGCGCCGCTCCTCCGCCTGGGCAGCGCTGCGTGCGGACCGGGCCGTCCCCGCAGGAGCGCCGGGCGGCGTCGCGGCCGGCTCCGGCTCGGCGCCGACGGGGTCGGGCGCGAGGTTTGGGGAGGGTTCGAGGGCTTCCGCCGGGGCTGGGGTGTCGAGGGGGGGCACGTACACCTCGAAGTGGCAGCCCCCTTCTAGCCCTTCTGCTCCATCCAGACCACCACGCCGCCCATGCCCAGGAGGGGCACACCCAGGGGCCCGAAGCACACCAGTCCGTCCACCAGCACCGACCCCACCGTGTCGGGGTGCGGCGCGCACACGGCTGCGGCGAGGTTGGGCCAGAACAGGCCCAGGACGGGCACGGCGGCGAAGGCGGCGACCACGAGGCCGCGGGTCACGACGGGGGCGAGTCGACGAAGCTGCATGGGGGTTCCCTCGGCGTGACTCCAATGCAGCCTCCATGCCGACGGAGTTACCCAGGTTGTGGCGTCTGGTGACAGCCGCTGGATACAGCAGATGTCTCCTCGAGGTGCACCAGATGCTGTGGAGCTCCAAGGATCGCGCTGCAGTCGAGGCCATCCGCTGGCTCGGCCGCATCAACCCGTTCCTCCCGGAGCGGCGGGCCTGGGAGCGGCGGGCGCTGGGCCGCGACTGGGTGCAGGTCCCCGCTGTGTGGAGCCTCGGCGAGAGCGGGGACACCAACCCCAACGCCGAGCGGGTCGCGCAGCGCGCCGAGGAGCTGCTGCGGGAGGCGTCGCGCCGGGTGCGGGTGACCACCCCCGACGACGACGAGCGCGGGCTGTACGGAGCCCTCGTGTTCCTCGTCCTGTTCGAGCGCCACGCGGCCGGCCTCCCCGAGGACGGCCACCAGCACGCGGTGGAGGCCTGGCGTCCGTTCCTGGCCGACTACCGGGCGCTGTTCGAGCACGTGGCCCCGCCGGCCGTGTCGGACACCCCCGAGCACCTGTTCGCGTGTTTCTGGCAGATCCGCCGCGCCTTCGAGCTCGTGTTCTCCTCGTTCGCCGGGGGCTCGATGCCCGCGGCCCTCCTGCGGGCGGCGACGTGGCAGTCGATCTTCAGCCACGACGTGGACCGCTACCGCCGGTACCTGTACCGGGCCATGCCCGACGTCCCCACGTTGATCACCGGCCCCACCGGCACGGGGAAGGAGCTGGTGGCGCGCGCCGTGGCGCTGTCCGGGTACGTCCCGTTCGCGTCGGAGACCCGGCGCTTCGCGCACGCCCCCACGTGGTTCGCCCTGAACCTGTCCGCGCTGTCGCCAGCGCTCGTGGAGTCCGAGCTGTTCGGCCACCGGAAGGGAGCGTTCACCGGCGCCACCGAGGACCGGGACGGCTTCCTCTCGCAGTGCCCGCGGGGGGGCGCGGTGTTCCTGGACGAGCTCGGAGAGCTACCGGCCCAGGTGCAGGTGAAGCTCCTGCGCGTGCTCGAGGACCGGACGTTCTTCCGGGTGGGCGACACCACCTCCCGCCCCTTCGTCGGCAAGCTCATCGCGGCGACCCACCGCGATCTGCCTGCCGCCATCGAGGCCGGCACCTTCCGTGCAGACCTGTACTACCGCCTCGCGGGCGACCGGATCCTCACGTCTTCGCTGCGCGAGCGACTCGACGCCGACCCGCTCGAGCTGCGGCGCATCCTGCGGGCGTTGTTGTCGCGGATGGTGGACGCCTCCGTGGTCGACACCGTGACCGGGGAGGTGGAGGCCCAGATCGTGGCCGTCCGGGGGCACCGCTACCCGTGGCCAGGCAACGTCCGGGAGCTCGCACAATGTGCACGAAACGTGCTGGTCCAGGGTCGCTGCGAGCCGGTGGGGATGGCTCCGGACATCGACCCCGACGAGATCGTGTCGCTCGCGGAGATGCAGCGTCGGTACGTGCGGCAGGTCCACGCGCGGTGCGGGAGCTTCCGCGAGACCGCCCGCCGCCTCGGGGTGGATTGGCGGACCGTGCGCACCTGGGTCGATCAGGGGGCGTGAGCCTCGAGGACGAACACCTTGGTTCCGTCCGGTCGGGTCTCAGCGCGGAGGCCGGAGAAGCGGACCCCGCCGAGCGCGTCGAGCGAGGTCGTGCCATTCGAGATCGCGCGGACCCAGTTCTTGAGGAACTGGTCGCCCAACCACGGCCCCTCGAAGGTGCAGTGGCGGCCGTCCTCCGTGCAGGCGTGGGCCACGGCGCCGAGGTCCACCGTCGCGTCGAGCAGGACCAGCAGGCCCACCACCTTCTCCTCGACGAACTGCTCTGCCTCGAACGGAGTCGCGTAGGTGCGACGCTCCTGAGCACCCACGGGCGGTGCCGTGCCGGGTTCGGGCAACGCGGCGTGGGGCTCGTCTGGCCGGAACTTGCGCGTGAGCAGGCCCGTCGTGACGTCGGGGACCGCAGGGGGGCGCGCCGGTGGGGGCGCAGGTTCGGACGGCGACGTCGCGGCAGCGGAGATGGCTGCCGTCGGGGGTGGTGGGCTCGGCCACGCGAACCAGAGCAGCAGCCCGGCAGCGAAGAGGGCGACGAACCCGCCGGCGACGTTGAGGAGTGGGCGTTGCATCCTCGTCCCGATACCCGGTCCGGAGCG
Organism: Myxococcota bacterium; assembly: GCA_044356535.1. GTDB lineage: Bacteria > Myxococcota_A > UBA796 > UBA796 > JACKER01. The sequence continues at coordinate 8,193 of JBIKWC010000162.1, read as the reverse complement.
CCCCGGCACCCACCTACGGAGCCCCGCACTGATCGAGCTCGGTCCCTACCTCCTCCTCGAACCCGTCGCTCGCGGCGGCATGGCCGAGGTGTGGCGTGCCGTCTACGAGCCCACCGACACGCAGATCGCCGTGAAGGTCTCGAGCGTGCTCGACCCGTCCTTCGTGGCAGCGCTGCACGGGGAGGCCTCGGTGATGGCGTCGTTCCGGACGCCGTACCTCGTGACCGTCCACGACTTCGGCCTCGTGGACCGGCGGGCAGCGGCGGCGAGCCAGGGGCGGCTGCAGCCGGGCGCCGCGTGGCTGGCGATGGAGTGGCTGCCACACGGAACGCTCGCCGCGCCTTCGCTGGTGGGCGACTGGGGATCCTTGCGCCGCGTCCTGCTCGACCTCCTGCTGGGGCTCGCCCACGCCCACGCCCGCGGCGTGCTGCACCGCGACGTCAAGCCCGCCAACGTGTTGGTCGCGAGCCTCCTTCCGCTGCGCGTCAAGCTCGCGGACTTCGGCGTCGCCTTCGCGCGGGAGCAGTGGCTCGCCGGCGGCGCCGCCCCTTCCGCCGCGCTCACTCCGCGGTACGCCGCCCCAGAGCAGATCCGCACCCAGGTCGGGTACCAGGGCCCGTGGACCGACCTGTACCTGCTGGGCTGCGTGGCCCGGCAGCTCGCCACCGGCGAGGTCCCGTTCGCCGCACACACCGACCGCGAGCGGGTGCTGCGGGCCCAGCTCGAGGCCCAGTTCTCCCCGCTGGAGGCCCGGTTCGACGTCCCGGCCGGCTTCGGTGGCTGGGTGGAGCGCCTGCTGCAGAAGCAGCCCGGGGACAGGTTCCTCACCGCCCCCGCCGCGATCGACGCCCTGCTCGCCGTCGAGCGGATCAACCGGCTGCACCGGCGACACTGGTCGGCCGAGCTGGACCCCGAGAGCCCACCGCCGGTGGGCGCGGGGGACCCGGGCCCCGGCGTGTTCGCGAACCGGAAGGCGCCCTTCGTCGGACGCACCGGGGAGCGCGACCGGCTCTGGGAGCTCTTGTACACCGTGACGGTCGACCCGAGACCGCGCGTGGTCCTCGCGCACGGACCGTCGGGCGTGGGCACGTCCGCGCTCGCCAGCTGGCTCGTGGAGCGCGTGCTCGAGACGGGGGCCGCCACGGTGGCCGTGAGCTCCGAGAGCCGGGCCGCCCCCCTCGCCGACCTCGTCGCGCACCGCCTCGGAGACTCGGTGCTCCGCCAGTCGCACCGGACCGGGCTCACGGTCCACCTCGGCAGCTCCGAGCCGTGGGTCGCCGACCTCGCGAGCTGGCTGTCCGGAGAACGCAGGCCGGAGCGCGCGGACCGGTTCTCGCTGGCGGCGCGGGCCCTCGCCCACGGCGGGGCGCCGGTGATCGTGTGGATCGACGGGTACATCGAGGGGGAGCTCCTCGCCTTCGCGCGCTGGGCCACTGCCACCCGGGCGCTGCCGGCATTGTTCTTGTTCACCGACGCCGACGACCGCCTCGCCGGCAACGAGCCCGCGCGTGGCGGCCTCGAGGTGGAGCGGATGGCCCTCGCCCCGCTCGAGCCCGAGACGATCGTCCAGCTGGTGCAGTCGTTCGGGTCGATCGATCAGGGAACGGCGGTGCGCATCGCCGACCGGAGCGACGGCTTCCCGCGCCTCGCCGTGGAGATCCTCCGGAGCCTCGCCGCCACCAAAGGGTTGCGGCCAGGCGAGGCCGGCTGGCGCGCGAGCCGCAAGCGACCGCTCCCCGTTCCCGAAGGCGCTACCACCCTCGGCGATCAGCGGCTCGACGACGTGCTCGCGCGCGTGCCTCGCTCCCTCCCCGCCCTGGCCGTGGCAGGCGTGCTCGGCATGGACGGCACGACCGGGGAGTGGGAGCTCGTCTGCCGCAAGCTGAAGATCCTGATCCCGGCACAGCTCGTTCCGACCCTCCTGCGCCTGCGGCTCCTCGCCGACCACGGCCGGGGCCACCGCCTGTCGCAGCCCGCGCTCGTCGACGCGATCCTGCGGCGAACCGTGGTCCGGCACCCGGCGCTGCACCGCGCAGCCGCCGAGATCCTCGAGGCGCGCGGGGACCACCCGGTGCGGATCGGGCGGCACCTGCTCGGCGCCGGCGATCGGGACGGAGCGCGGGCGTGGCTGGTGCGCGGCATGAACGCACCCGGCGACCTCGTGCGCCTCGGCGTCGCCCTCGACCTGCTCGAAGAGCTGATTCCTCCCGACGACCTCGCGCGCGCACCCATCTTGTTCAAGCGCATCGAGCGCGCCCGCGTCTCCGGGCGGGTCGACGCCGCGTTGGAAGCCATCCGGAAGCTGCTCGTCCTGGCCCGCCGCCACGGGGACGCCAGCGCCACCGCGCGGGCGCTGATGCAACGCGCGGTGCTCCGCGTGGAGGGCGGCGACAACGACGGCGCGGTTCGGGACGCCAGCGAGGCAGCCGCCCTGGTGGAGCGGGTCGGTGCCATCGATCAGGACACGGCGCAGACGGGCACCTGGTACGGTCTGGTGCTCGCGCGGATCGGGCGGCTCGCAGAGGCCCGCGCGGTACTGGAGACCCGGAGTGGGTACCTGCGCTGGTACGGGCTCGGCATGGTCGCGCTCGACGAAGGCCACCCCACCGTGGCGCTGGAGGCCTTCGAGCAGGCGAAGCTGGTGGTGGGCTCCGACCGCCTGAACGCTGCGCTGCTCCAATCGGCGGTGGCAGAGTCGCTCTGCGAGACGGGTCGCCTGGACTCGGCCGAGCAGCTCGCTGCGGACGCCGTCAGCAAGCTCGTCGAGCTCCAGAGCACCTACGTCGGAGACGCCCGCGTGTGCCTCGGGTACGTTCACCTGGCGCAATCCCGGTGGGCTGCCGCCGAGCTCGCGCTCCGGTCCGCGCTGGTCGACAACGAAGATGCGCGCCGGGCTGCGCTCGCCGGGCTGGCGCTCGCGACGGCGGGGCTCCGGCGGGATCCGCTGGGGTGGCTGCAGCTGTTCGATCCGCGGGGCCTGCGCATGTCGCTGAGCCGGGACCGGACCGTCGCGCGCGCGCTCGACCGGCTCGCCGACCTGCCCGGCGTGACGACGCAGGTGCGGACGCTCGCACAGACCCACGCCTCCGCGGTGCTGGCGCTGGCCCGCCCGGTGGGGTGAGCTTCACCGTTCTTCACGGTGGCCTTCACGGAGGCTTCGCGGACGGTGGTGAAGGAGGGGACACAGGAGGTGTCCGTGTTCGGATTCTGGCTGGGTACGATGAGTCTTCTCGGGTTGTGCGCGGTGGCGGCCGGCGGCCGGCGGCGCGCGTGGGCACACGGTGGCGGGTGCCACGGGGGTGGGCACCGCGGGTGGCACCACCACGAGTGGCGCAGCCGCCACGGGCACGGCGAAGCGGGCCCGGAGCAGCGTGAACGCCGCCGCGCAGGGATGTCGGCGGCCGTCACCGAGATCGTGAAGCGTCGGCTGCGGGTCGACGAGGAGCAGGAGCCGTACGTCGATCACGCCGCGAAGGACGTGCGCGAGACGTGGAAGACCTTCCACGGGGAGCTCCACGCCGCGCGGGCCGAGCTGGCCGGGGCCTTCCGCGGAGAGACCGTCGACGACGCAGCGGTGGACGCGATCTTCCAGCGCCTCGACGCCGCCTTCAAGACTGCGCGCCGCGAGGCCGTCTCCGCCGCGAAGCAGGTCCACTCCGTGCTCGAGCCCGAGCAGCGCGCAGCGGCGGCCGACCTCTTGAGCCGCGACCTCGGCGAAGGCTGGGTGCTCTGATGGCCCGCAAGCTGGTGATGCTCTGGTTGCTCGGCGGCGTCTTCGTGGGCTACGGAAGCGCCCTCTTCGAGGTCGTGCACGGAGGTGGCGGACACTGCCACCGGTCCGAGCCCCCGCCCACCCCGTAGCGAGGTCCCCGTGCCCGTCCGCGCGTTGATGATCGACGACGACCCGAAGCTCGCCGAGCTGCTGCGGACCTACCTCGCGCCCAACGACGTCGTGCTCACCCACGCCGCCGACGGGCCGAGGGGGTTGGCGGCGGTAGCGCGCGGCGGGTTCGACGTGGTGATCCTCGACGTGATGATGCCGGGCCTCGACGGGCTCGAGGTGCTGCGGCGCCTGCGGGAGTCGAGCGCGGTCCCCGTGGTGATGTTGACGGCGCGCGGAGACGAGGCCGATCGCGTGGTCGGGCTCGAGCTCGGCGCCGACGACTACCTCGCCAAGCCCGTGTACCCGCGGGAGCTCCTCGCCCGCATCCGGGCGGTGTTGCGGCGGGCAGGGCCGCGCACCCCCGATCGCACCCTCGTCATCGGTGATCTCGAGCTCGACCCCGAGGGGCGGACCGCCCGCATCGGAGCTGCACCGCTGCCCCTCACCGCGCTCGAGTACGACCTGCTGCTGGCCCTGGCCGAACGCGCCGGGCGGGTCGTGTCCCGCGAGGCGCTCTGGGAGGCCGCAGGCCGCGCGGACACCGCGGTCTCCGACCGGACCGTCGACGTCCACGTCATGCACCTGCGCCAGAAGCTCGGCGACGACGGGAAGGAGCCCCGGCGGCTCAAAACCGTGCGCGGGCAGGGCTACGTGCTCGTCCGCGAGCCCGGCTGATGGGCTGGCACCACCGCCACCACCGCGGGGAGTGGCGGAAGCGTCACCTCCCCCTGGTGCTCGTCCACGGCATCCACCGCCGGGTCGCGATCTTCGTCTGGACCGGACTCCTGCTGGGCGTCGGCGTGGGGCTCGCGATCGGACACCTGACCTGGACGGGCGGCATGTTCGTCGCGCTCGCCGGCGTGCTCCTGGCGTGGCCCCTCACCTGGGTCGCGACCTTCCGGATCGCGCGGCCCGTGACGGACCTCGCCAAGGTGGCCGAGGAGCTGGGCGCCGGCCAGCTGCAGCGACGCAGCGCGCTGCCGGGTGGAGAGGACGAAGTGGGCGTGGTCGCGGGCTCCCTGCGCACGATGGCCGATCGCGTGTCTCAGCAGCTCTCCCACCAGCGCGCCCTCCTGGCAGCGGTGTCCCACGAGCTGCGGAGCCCCCTCGGCCGCATCCGGGTCCTCGTCGAGCTGCTCCGTGACGGGGTCGCCCCGCCCACCGCCCACGACGACCTCCAGCGCGAGGTCGACGGCATGGACGCCCTGGTCGCCGACCTGCTGGCGGTGTCGCGCATCGACTTCGAGGCCGTGTCTCCCGCACCCCTCGCCGCCCTCGACCTCGCCCGCCGAAGCCTCGCCGCCGCGGGGTGTGTCGAGACCCGCCTCGCGATCGAGCCCGCGGAGCTTTCGGTGCGCGCCGACCCCACCCTGGCCACCCGCGCGTTGGGCCTCTTGCTCGACAACGCGGTCCGGCACGGTGGGCACGCCGTGGCGCTCACCGTGCACCAGAGCAACGAGCGCGCCGTCTTCACGGTCGAGGACGACGGCCCGGGCTTCGGGCCCGGCGAGGAGGTCACCGCGTTCCAGCCGTTCTGGCGTCGACCCGGGACCACCTCGGAGGGAACCGGCCTGGGGTTGGCGCTGGTGCGGCAGATCGCCGAGGCGCACGGCGGCTCCGCGGGGGCCGGCAACCGCCGGGGCGGGGGCGCCCGCGTGTGGTTCACCCTCCCGGTCGCGTGACCCGGCGATAAGACGCTCCGCCCGATCCTGATGTAGGATCCGCGTCGTGGAGTCTCTGATGCGCATCGGACGCTTGGCCCTGGCCCTCGCACTTCTCCCGAACGTAGCTGCCGCCCAGGCGATCGCGTTCGAGGACGACTTCGAATGTGACGACGACACCACGTTCGGCTCGGGCCTGGATCGCGGTTGGCGCAACGTGTGGGGCGGCGATCCCTGGACCGCGTCCTCCAACGACGGGGTGTCCCCCACCACCGACGGCTCGGCCGGAGTCTTCGGCAGCGGCATCTCGGACTACGAGAACTTCCTGCTGACCGGGTCGGCGCGCTGGACCGACTCCGCGATCGAAGCCACCTTCGACAACAGCGACGACGACTGGATGGGCCTCGTCGCCCGCTACTCGGGCACCTCCTCGTACTACGTGTGCGGCGTCACGAAGGACCAGTACCCGGACTGCAGCGGCAACGGGGGCGCCGCGCCCGACGGCGTGTACCTCAAGCGCGTCGACACGAGCCTCGCCTGCACCTCGAACTACGACGTCGCCTCCGACACCACCTTCGCGTACGCTGCCGGCGCGCCGTACCGCATGCGCCTCGAGGTCATCGGAGACACCGTCACCTGCACGGTCGACGCCGACCAGAACGGCCTCGGTGTGGGCGCGGACGTGGTGCTGACGTACCTCGATGCCTCGCCGCTCCCCAGTGGACAGTCCGGGCTCGCGTCGTTCAACAACGGCAACGGCAACGGCGACCTCGAGTTCGACGACGTGGTCGTGTACACCTTCGACCCCGACCAGGACGCGGACGGCCTGCCCGACGACGTGGAGCTCGACATCGGCACCGACCCGACCCGCCCGGACACCGACGGCGACGGGATCTCCGACCGGATCGAGGCGGCGCTCGTGTCGAACCCGAACGACGACGACGGTGACGGCACGATCGACGCGCTCGACACCGACGCCGACGGCGACGGCGTGTCCGACACCGACGAGGCCCCCGACGGCCTGCCCGTCGACTCCGACTGCGGCGGCTCCGCCGACTTCATCGACACGGACTCCGACAACGACGGCGACCTCGACGGCGCCGACAACTGCCGCACCGAGGTCAACGCCAACCAGGCCGACGCAGACGGCGACGGCGTCGGCGACGAGTGCGAGTCCGTGTGCGGCGACAGCCTCGTGGACCCCGGCGAGACCTGCGACGACGGGAACCTCGACGACGGCGATGGTTGCTCGTCCACCTGCCAGGAGGAGCCGGGCTTCGAGTGTGGCGTGCTGGACCCGCTCTCGACGACGTTCGTGGAGGACTTCGGCGCGGCCACCTCCTGGAACGTGAACCTCGACAACCGCGTCACCCAGACGGGCAACGGCGACCCGACGATGCTCGTCACGTCGCTCGACGCGCAGGCCGAGGGCATCCAGCTCGAGATCCGCGTCAACACCGTCACCGACGACGACTTCATCGGCTTCGTGCTCGGGGTCCAGCCCGACGACAGCCAGAACCCCACGGCCGACTACCTGCTCGTCGACTGGAAGCAGGCGACGCAGGCGGCGTTCGGCACGACGGGCGACGAGGGGCTCGCCGTGTCGCGCGTCACAGGGATCCCCGACGACGCGGCGCTCTGGGGACACCAGGGCGCGGTGACGGAGCTCGCGCGCGCTGCCACCCTGGGCGCCACGGGCTGGTCCGACCAGACCACCCACACCTTCACCATCACGTACACGTCCACCTCGCTGCAGATCTCCGTGGACGGCGTGCTCGAGTTCGATCTCGTGGGCAACTTCCCCCAGGGCCGCCTCGGCCTGTACAACTTCAGCCAGGAAGGCGCCCGGTACACCATCACCTCCGCCGGGACCTGCAGCAGCTGGTGCGGCGACGGCGAAGAGGCCTCGACCGAGGCCTGTGACGACGGCAACGACCAGGACGGCGACGGATGCTCCGCCGTCTGCGACCTCGAGGACAACGACGGCGACCGCCTCACCGACTTCGACGAGCTCGGGCGCGGGACGGACCCGTTCGACGCCGACACCGACGATGGCGGGATCGACGACGGCACCGAGGTCCTCGACGACGGAACCGATCCGCTCGACCGCCTCGACGACCGCATCGACCAGGACGCCGACGGACTGCTCGACGGGGAGGAGGAGGGCTTCGGCACCGACCCCCTCGACCCCGACTCCGACGACGACGGCCTCCTCGACGGACGCGAGGTCCTCGAGACCCTCACGAACCCGCTCCGCGCCGACACCGACGGCGGCTCTGTCGACGACGGCACCGAGGTCGACGTCAACGGCACCGACCCGCTCGACCCGTCCGACGACGTGCCCCCGCCCCCCGACTCCGACAACGACGGCCTCACCGACCTCGAAGAAGGCCTGCTCGGCACCGATCCCCTGGACCCCGACTCCGACGACGACGGCCTCCTCGACGGACGCGAGGTCCTCCAGACCCTCACCGACCCGCTCGCCGCCGACACCGACGGTGGCACCGTCAACGACGGGACCGAAGTCGACGTCAACGGCACCGATCCGCTCGACCCGTCCGACGACGTGCCCCTGCCCCTCGACACCGACAACGACGGCCTCACCGACCTCGCGGAGGGCCCGCTCGGCACGGATCCGCTCGACCCCGA
>JBIKWC010000339.1:0-7673 GCA_044356535.1 Myxococcota bacterium | reverse complement strand
CGGACGAGGGGCATCCCGAGCGAGATCCCGCCGACGGTGGTGAAGGCGCCGAGCGACGACCAGAACAGGCGCCAGCCGAGCTGCCGACGGCGGAGCGCGCCCTCGAAGAACACCGACAGGAACGCGATCGTCGCCCCGAGGCCGGCGAGGTAGAACCAGCCCTCCGTCCTGGGCCAGAACTGCCAATGCAGCGCGCTGTACAGGAGCGGGTTGACGATCATCACCAGGAACAGGGTCACCCACCACGCGCACAGGCCGCCTGCGGTGAGCAGCAGCGCCATGACGAGGTGTCGGCGGGCGGTGTAGGGGATCAGCGCGATGTTCACGGCCGCAGCATAGCCTCGGTCGCCGGGTGCAGGTGGGACGGCCCCGCCTGTGGGATGATCTGCACGGTCGACCGTTCGTCGACCAGGGTGAGGGCATGGCGAAGTCCCAGACGTTTCTCCAACTCGCGCCCGAGTTCGGTGGCACCAAGTTCGGCCCGTTCGACCAGGTGGAGATCCGCCTGGGCTCGGACCCCTCGAACTCGGACATCACGTTGCCCGAGGCGCTCGGGGTAGCGCCGCAGCACGTCAAGCTGCTCAAGCAGCAGGACGACAGCTACATCCTCGCGCCGGTCGATCGCACGGCAGCCGTCTACCAATACCGCGGCGGGTCGGGGCGCCCGAAGCAGGTCCTGGCGCCCACGGCGATCATGAGCGGCGACGGCTTCTCCATGGTGACCCCGGAGGGTCCCCGGTTCACCGTCCTCGTCGAGAAGGACCCCCGCGCCGTGTCGAAGGCGATCGCCGAGAGCGAAGGTCCGAAGCTCGGGTTGCCGAAGGGGTTCCAGGCGAACAACCGCTTCACGCGGGGTCTCTGGAACGAGGTGAAGCGCCGCGGGTTCGCCGCGGTATTCACGACCCGTCTCGGCAACATGTTCATGCGCGCGTCGATGATGGTGCGCAGCGGCGCCATCTTCTCGCCCGTGTACGTGGTGAGCGGCATCCTCATGCTGTCGGGGTGGCTGTTCGTCGGGGGGTCGAGCTGCTCGCTCTACCGGATGTCGAAGCAGCGCAACGTCGTCACGGACCGGCTGCAGACCTGCCAGGACCAGCTGGGCGTCGCCAACGGCGCCGAAGACTCGAGCGGGGACCCCACGGTCGCCGACCTGACGAAGGTGGTGCTCGAGGACCCGGAGTGGAAGCAGACCATCGACGCCGACAAGGACCTGTACGTGGCGTACGCGCGCGCCCTGCGGGAGGTGTTCGCGAACCCCGACAAGTACAAGTGGGTCTACACGCGCAAAGGCAGCCCGTACACACAGTTCAAGGGAGCGCTGACCAACCTCGGCGCCCCGGATGCGCTGGTCCGGACCCTGTCGTTCGCGGCAGCCGGCCCGAACGCCGACCGGCCGTTCGCCATCGTCCAGGACAGCGAGGGTGCGGAGGTCTGCGGGCGCGGACCGCTCGCGCTCACGTATCGGCAGGCGTTCCAGATGGGGATGGCGATCCAGCCCGACGGCCTCGCGGATCGCTCCCTGGCCGAGTCGCAGGACCTCCAGGCGATGCGGGCGCTCCTCGACGCGACCACCAAGTCCGCCAACGCCACCGTCGACTACCGCGACGACCTCGTGAAGACCGTCGGCGCCGAGCTGCAAGGCGGGATGGCCTGCGTGTACGTCGACGGCGACGACGACCGCGTGGACGTCCCGAAGCTCGCGAAGGCGGTGATGCAGAACATCGGTGCCAACCAGACGAAGTCGCTCCCACGGGAGGGGGAGGCGTACTGGATCTCCGCGCGCCTCGTGATGCTCCAGGCCTTCGACATGAAGGAGCACGAGCTCAAGGTCGTGTCGTTCGACAGCGCCCGCAGCCCGTCGGTCCAGCTCGAAACCAAGGAAGTCAAGAAGGAACGGCGAGAGTTCGCGATCGAGGCGGCGGGCCGCGTCATGGCCCGGGCGGCGGCGATCCCGTGCCTCGCGCGCTTCGATCCCGAGAAGAAGAATCAGTTCCCCGACTGGTTCCTCAAGACCGAGCCCCGCATCGGGAGCTGCGCGATCCTCAAGGCGTACGTCGAGTACGACAAGCTGTAGGCGGGAAGAGACCGTGCTCCAGGGCCGCTCGCCTGCGAACGGAGCCGCGAACCTGGAGCACAGCCGTCAGACGTCCGCGGGATCCTGCGTCACCCAGGCGAGCATCACGGTCCCCAGCCCGAGGGCCAGGAGGGTCGCGATCAGGAACTCTTGCACGGATCCTCCACGCAGGGACCATAACCATGAAATTGATAATCATTTTCAGGAAAATCGCCATCGTGCGCGAGCAGCTTCGTGGAATACACTCGCGCCGTGTGGCTCCTCACCCTCGGTTCCTGCTTGTTCCAGACGACGGAGTACCCGTTCCCGGTCGCTGGTACGGCGTGGCGGATCGACGAGGACCGCCCGGCCGAGAAGAGCGAGGTCCGGGTCGACATCCTCACGAACGACCGCGAGTGCGCGGAGGCCAAGGTCCGCAACGTCGCGGAGTGTGTTCCCCGAGCCGACCGCGCCTCGGGCGAGTTGCACCTGTCGTTCCGGCTCCGCGATCCGCAGAACCCGACCGACATCTACCGCGCGATCAAGCCCGACCAGCTCCGGATCACCCACGACAAGTCGACGCAGTCGGACTTCGAGCTGATCCCCCACGAGCCCGTCGACACGGGGCAGCTCCACGTCTTGATCATCGACGGCTCTGGGTCGATGTTCGAGAACGATCGCGAGCGCATCAAGAAGGTGTACACCGCGCTCCTCATGCCGGAGGTCGTGAACTCCTTCTTCCCCCCGAACAACCCGAAGACGGGCGTGGTGCTCCTGCGGTTCAACCAGGCGGTGGTGGGCCTCGACGGTCAGGCCCCGCGCGTCCTCACGAACCGCCAGGACTACGAGAAGATGATCAAGGAGCACCTCCTCGATCAGTCCGGCGGCTACACCCACCTGTACGCCGCGCTCACCACGACGTTGAAGGAGGTGCTCGACGCACCAGGAATCAACGAGTTCGTCGCCGTCAAGTCCGCGGAGCCTGCCGTGGTGCTCCTCACCGACGGGTTCAACAACGAGGCCGCGAGCGACACCTGCGCCACCAACGTCCCGAAGCTGCAGGCGGCGCTCGACGTGGTCCGCGAGGTCCGCACGGCGCAGGGATCCGGTCTCCGCCCGGTGATCCACACGGTCGGGCTCGGCAAGCCGTACCGCAAGGGGAACATGCCGAAGAACGCCTTGAACAAGGCGGCCACGGTACGTGACGTGTGCGGGATCTACGCGGACTACCGCATCGACCCGGACCTCGAGGACGTGGGAATCGACCACGTCTCCCTGCAGTACCTGGCGGAAGCGGGCGGCGGCACGTCGTTCGTGAAGAACCAGGCGAAGGGGCTGGCCGAGGCGCTCTCCCAGCACGCCGCCACCCGATACCGCTGGTACGAGGTCTGGTATCGGGTTCCTGACTCGTTCTACCACCGCAAGTCGTTCAAGGTGGAGCTCCAGCTCACCACCTACGATCGCGCCCTCACCAGCGTGACGCTCCACCCCAGCGCCTGGGTCGACGCTCCCACCGCGACCCACGTGGAAGGGAGGCGTTGGCACGTCCCCCGCTCGTTCCTGGCGAGCCTCGCGGTGTTGATGCCCTCGCTCGGGCTGATCGTGCTGCTGCTGTATGTGGGACCTGCGCTGTTCAACACACGGCGCGCGCTGTTCCGGCGGGCGCGGCCCCGGCGCCGGTGATGCGTCCGCCCACGTCCATCGGTCGGTACCGGGTGCTGCGCCGGCTGGGCGAGGGGCACTTCGGGGTGGTCTGGCTGGCCGAGGGCCGGTTCGTCGCCGACGGTCCGCCACAGAAGGTGGCGATCAAACAGCTGTCCGGGGAATGGTCGCTCAAGCGGTTCGAGACCCTGGTCCGCGAGTTCGACCTCCTCGCCCAGGTCAAGCACCCGTCCATCTGCCGCGTCTTCGAGTTCCTCGACCGCGAGAGCGCCGTCGTGCTCGAGTACATCGACGGCGTCACGCTGCGCCAGCTCCTCGATGCGTTCGCGGCGCAAGGGGAGCGGGTGTGGCCCGAGGTCGCAGCCCGGATCGGCCAGGAGCTCGCGGATTGCCTGTTCCGCGCCCACGACCTCAAGGGACTGGTCCACCGCGATGTGAAGCCCGAGAACGTGATGATCACGCAGCGCGGCGAGATCAAGCTGCTGGACTTCGGGCTCGCCGTCGAGGGGGACGCTGCAGTCCGGGCGGGCGGGAAGGGGACGCCGCTCTACATGGCGCCCGAGCAGGCCCGTGGGGAAGCCGTCACCCACCAGTCGGACGTGTTCGCGTTGGGCCTCGTCCTGTACGAGCTCCTCACTGGCGAGCCCGCGTACCCGATCCCCGAGGTCGCCGACGAGGCGCTGCTGCGCGGGCTGATGGAGCGGATCGAGAACGGTGGTGTCGATGGCCTGCCGGCGCTTCGTCGGGAGTTCCCGGAGATCGGGCCGCTGGTGGGCCGCTGCCTCGCGCCGGAGCCGAGAGACCGCTTCCCGGACGGTCGGACCTTGATGCTGGCGCTCGCGGACCATGCCCGGCGCGCCTCGTTGAGCGCGTTCGCCACCTTCGCGTGGGAGGGGCCGCTGCGGGAGGCTCCCACCTCGGCGCGCTCCGGGGGTACACTGTCCAGCGGGGAGGACCCGGAACCGCCCATGTCGAAGAACCCCGATCCAATCCGCCCCGCTGGTGCTCCCCCGGGTGGGAGTCGGCCTCGTCCGCAGCCTGCGGCGCGTCCCGCGGCGCGTCCGACCCAGAAGATGTTCGTCCCTGGCGACAAGGGGGCCTCTCCCGCGTCCACACCGGAGAAGCCGCTCCCGAAGCCCCCTCCGGGGGAAGATCTCGCGATGGTGCCGCTCGGCACCGACGATCACGACGCGGAGCCCGGACCGAAGGGCTCGGCCACCTCGTTCTTCTCGATGCCGAAGCCCAAGAAGCGCGCGAACAACGACGACGAGCCGATCCAGTCCCTGCGCCGCCACGACCCCATCGGCTCCGCGGGGGCGATCTCGGGCCCGGTCGCGCCGGCACCCGGGCCAGCGCCTGTGCCGGCGTACGCCCCACCCATGACCCCCATGCAGGTGCCGCTCGGGATCCAGGGGCCGGTCGTGGGTGGCGGGATGTACGGTGCGCCGTCCCCACACTCTGCGCAGCTTCCCCCCGACCTGCAGGGGGACGTGCAGCGGGCTCAGTCGTACCGGGTGTTCGCGGTCGTGCTGGGCCTCATGTTGATGGTGTTCTCCGTCACCATCGTGACCGTCATGGTCCTCGTGGGCGTGTTGTGGTTCGGCAACCAGGACACGGGCCCGAAGGACAGCCAGCTCGCGATCTCGCAGCCTCCTCCGCCTCCTCCGCCGGCCGACACCGGAGAGCGCATCCCCGACCCTCCGCCCGTCGTCAACAACCCGAAGCCCGGGCCCAAGCCTGGCGGAGCGCCGAGCCAGCCGAAGCCCGCCGGCCCGAGGCCCGCGCCCGCGCCGCCCCCTCCGTCCGCAGATCCCGCGCAGGCGACGGTCACCCTGGCTCCGGGTGCACCGCCGTTCACCGCGATCGAGGTCCGGTGTCAGGTGTCCGGCTTCCGCGATCGCGCGGACTTCGTCGGCGGTGTCGCCAAGATCCCAGGGGTACCACGCGAGGAGTGCGACATCTTCTTCAAGGGAGGACCGCCGGCGAAGGCGCGGATCTCCGGTGGACAGAGCAAGACCTGCTCGTTCCAGGGCGTAGCCGCCAACTGCCAGTGACGCGGTAGCGCAACCGTGCCATGATGGCGGCGCCCTTCGGGATCCCCCACGGCGGGGCTCCCAACTGGACGCGAGGTCTACGTGAGAGAGCTGGCGGCGTTGTTCTTCGGTTCGATCTCGGGGTTGTTCCTCTCCACGGACGCGCACGCAGGTGTGTTCGGCGGCGCGAAGGACCCGATCGAAGACATCAAGAACGACATGGAAGAGAAGAAGACGGCGGAGCAGCTCGAGCTCGAGAAGCGGCTGCAGGCGATCGAGGACGCGTCGAAGGGCAAGGATGCCCGCGTCGTGGTCCTGCAGGTCTCCGACACGAACTTCACGAACGAGACGCTGCAGCGGAACATCAAGGCCCGCATCGCCCGCGCTGACGCCAAGTTCTACCCGGAGATCGACCTGTACCAGGCCGGTCGACGCGAGCCCGATCGCACCCTCCGGCCGGTGGATCAGCGGGCGCGGGTCCCCGACGACTCCGTGGCCCGCGTGTTGTCCGCGGTCGAGGACGTGGCGTCGATCCCGTGGAACGCCCTGTCCGACCAGGACTGGGGCCTCAAGGCGAACGAGCTGTACCAGCTCTCGAACGAGGTGTGGTTCGCCGACCGCGCCGAGCTCCGGGAGCCGCTGTTCCTGTTGTACGCCCAGATCGGCCAGGCGGCGGAGTCGTCGAACAACCCCACGCCCCCGTACTACTCGAGCATCGGGAACACGACGGTCAACTACTTCTGGTACCTCGCGGGTTCGCTCGCGTACAAGGAGCCGGAGCTCCTGTCGAAGATCACGAACCAGAGCCTCAACCAGTCGGTCACGTTCTACAAGGACATGCTCGACGCCGGCCAGCTCAAGTTCCTCGAGCTCAACTTCCGGCTCGACAGCGAGGACGAGTTCGACCCCAAGGCCTTCGCCACCGACTACACGCTGTACATCAACGGGCTCGAGGAGACCGTCAAGAACTCGAACGGCATCCTCGAGGTGCCGCCCGGCCGCGTCGACGTGTACCTCAAGCGCTCGGACGGCCACTCCCTGTCCGACCGCGTCGACCTCGAGCGCCTGACCGAGAAGTTCTACTTCGTGCGCGGCAACGCCCAGCGCAAGATGGGCATCGACTTCGTCGAGCAGCTGATGGACCACCCGTCCGAGTGCATCCCGGACATCGACGGCGACATCCTCGCCTACCTCTCCATCTACGCGAAGCTGCACCCGCTGGCCGAGGTCTACATCGCCGTGCCGAAGGCCGGCTCGGTCGCGCCGGGCCACATCTTCCTGTGGCGCTGGGACCGCGCCCAGGGGCACCTCGTGCTCGTCCGCGACAACACGGGCGGCTTCCCCGTGCGGTTCGCCGCGCTCATCTCCACGGGCCTCAACTTCGCTGGCGTGAAGGTCGAGGTCCCGGGCGCAGACGAGGTCGAGGGCGCCGTGGGCTCGCAGAACCCGCCGACCGGCACCGAGAACCCGGCCCAGGGCGTTGCCCAGGCCGTGCTCCCCGAGCCCACGCCGGTGCTCGACGGCATCCCGTTCAAGTACACGTTGCGCGGCCACTACAACCACTTCATGGCCGCGGTCGGCATGCAGTACAAGATCGGCATCCCGGGGCAGGACACCACGCAGGTGGTGGCGCCCTCGATCGACGAGGACGGGAAGGCGTACTACGACTTCTACCCGGCGCACCCCGACGACCGGGTGTTGCTGGACTGCAACCCCAACAACGTGATCACGACCACAAACAGCACGTCGGTCCCGACCACGACGGATCCTGGGTCGACCGTCACGGCGCCCACGGGCTTCGGTCGGTGCGCCGGCGGCGGCATCGCCGGACCTGCGTTCCGCGAGCGGAACCTGCAGCGCCTCGTGTTCATGCAGCTCGGGGGCATGCTCGGCCGTGACGCCTCCGCGGGTTGGGGATTGCGCGG
>JBIKWC010000506.1:0-3252 GCA_044356535.1 Myxococcota bacterium | reverse complement strand
GCCGACCATCACCACGGCGAGCCAGAATCGGGACATCGTACCTCCGGACGTGGAGGTCTAGCAGGAGCGGGAGCCCGTCCGCAAGCGCTCGCGGACCGTTCGCTCTCAGCGGGGGTCGCGGCGCCCCACCACGACCCGCGGGATGCCCGAGAGATCGTTGCGGGTGGAGAGGTGACCGAAGCCCGCCCGCCGCACGAGATCAGCCACGCGCCCCGCCTGATCGTGGCCCACTTCGAGCGCGACGCCGACCCGGATGCGCGACGAGGCCTGCCGGAGCAGGTCCCGGTACACGGACAGGCCGTCGGGACCTCCGTCCAGCGCGCGGCGCGGCTCGTGGCGCGAGACCTCGGGCATCAACCCGTCGATGTCGGCCGTCGGGAGGTACGGCGGGTTGGACACGAGCCAGTGGATCGGGCGGTCGGCGGGAATGGGGGCCAGGAGGCTGCCTCGCAGGACCCCCACCCGGTCTCCGAGGCCCAGGGCAGCCACGTTCGCGCGCGTGACGCGGATCGCGGTCTCGTCGATGTCCACGGCGTACAGCCGCACCGAGGGCCTCGCGTGTGCGATCGCGAGCCCGACTGCGCCCGAGCCGCAGCCCACGTCGGCGACGTACACCGGACCGGGATCCTCGGTGGGGACCTCGGCGAGGAACGCGTCGACGAGGGTCTCGGTGTCGGGGCGCGGGTCGAGCACGCCGGGCTCGACGAGGAGGTCGATGGCGTGGAAGCCGCGGCGCCCGAGGATCCAGCTCATCGGCTCGCGGTTGCCGCGCCGCGTCACGACGGGCCGCAGGCGCTCGCGTTCGTCGGGGCTCACCGGGCGGTCGTGGAGGAGGTACAGCTGCAGGCGCTCGACCCCGAGGACGTGGGACAGCAGTAGCTCGGCTTCGAGTCTCGGGCTGTGGACGCCCTTCTTGCGCAGGTAGTCCTCGGTCCGGCGGAGGACCTGCACGAGCGTGAGCGGACCGTCTGCGGTCACGGGCGCTCTTGGGCCTCGAGGAGCCGGGCCTGGTGGTCGGCCCCGAGCGCGTCGACCAGCTCGCCGAGGTCGCCGTTGACGACGGCTTCGAGCCGGTAGAGCGTGAGCCCGATCCGGTGATCCGTGACCCGGTTCTGCGGGTAGTTGTACGTCCGGATGCGCTCCGAGCGGTCGCCCGTTCCCACCATCTCGCGGCGGGCGGCGGTCTCGGTGGCCTTGCGCTCGCTCACCTCCTTCTCGAGGAGTCGGGCCTTGAGCACGCGGAGCGCCTTGTCCTTGTTCTTGTGCTGGGACTTCTCGTCCATACACACCACCGTCATGCCGGTGGGCACGTGGACGATGCGCACAGCGGAGTCGGTCGTGTTCACGGACTGGCCGCCCGGTCCACCGGCCCGCATGGTGTCGATCCGGAGGTCCTTGGCTTCGATCCGGACCTCGACCTCGTCCGGCTCGGGCATGACGGCCACCGTCGCGGTCGACGTGTGGATGCGTCCCATCGTCTCGGTCGCAGGGATGCGCTGGACCCGGTGGACGCCGCCCTCGAACCGCAGCAGGTGCCAGGCCTCGGCGCCGGTCACCGACGCGATGATCTCCTTGTACCCGGAGTGCCCACCTCCGACCGTCACCGTGGAGGCCGACAGCGGCTCGAACCGGAGCCCGCGCGTCTCGCCGAAGCGCTGGTACATCCTGAACAGGTCGCCGGCGAACAACCCTGCCTCGTCGCCGCCGGTGCCCGCCCGGATCTCGAGCACGATCGGCCGGCCCTCGTACGGGTCCGGCGGCAGGAGGAGGAGGCGGATCTTCTGGGTGCTTGCTGCCAGGAGGTCCTCGAGGGCGGTGATCTCCTGCCGGGCGAGCTCACGGAGCTCACCTTCGGTCTCGCTGAGCATCTCCCTGGCGCCCACGAGCTCGCGCTCGAGCCGCTGGTGCTCGTGCCAGGCGTCGACGACCGTGCGCACGTGCGCAGCCTCGGTCGCCACCTCGCGCCGACGTTTCCCGTCGGACGCGACCGCGGGATCCATCAGCTGGCGGTCGAGGGTGTCGAGCCGGGTCTCGAAGGCTCCGAGGCGCTCGAACATGGAGAAACCTCATGAGGGACGGTGACGGCCTCGACCACCGGGCCACGGTCACCGTGAACGTGAGCCCCGCTCGGTACGCGCGAGGCCCGCCCAGATCGCCAGCTCCGAGCTCACTCGTCCGGAGTTCACTCCGCGGGGGCGCCGCCCTTGCCGAACCCGTACTTGCGGTTGAAGCGGTCGACGCGGCCTTCCGTGTCGAGGAGCTTCTGCGTGCCCGTGTAGAACGGGTGCGACGCCGACGAGATGTCGATGTTGATGCAGGGGTATTCCTGCCCCTCGAACACGACCTTGTCGCGGGCTTCGGCGCAGGTCCGCGTGAGGAACTGGAAGTTGACGCTCACGTCCCGGATCACGACGAACCGGTACTCGGGGTGGATGTCGGCCTTCATGACGATTCCTTGCGGTTGGATGCGACTGCGTCGTTCGGAGTCCGACCGGCGCCGCGGGGGGCAGGTGGCCGGGTCACGGAGCTCGTGGACCCGGTCCGAACGGAGACCCCCTGACCTCACCCGGCGGGGGCCTGCTGTCAAGCCCTGGGGCCTGTCGTCGACCCCGGGGACCTGTCAACCCTTGGAAACAGGGTCTGCGGCTTCCTGGACGGCGAACGACAACAGGGAAGTGGCGTCTTCCAGGGGCTCTCCGGTGAGGCCTGCCCGGAACGTCCGCCGGCGTTCGATCTCGTCGGCGTCGAGGAGGCGCTCCTCGCGGCGGGTCCCGGAGCGCCGCAGGTCGATCGGCGGGCGGATGCCGCGGTCGGCGAGCTCCCGGGACAGGGTGACCTCCCAGTTCACGACCTCGTGGAGGTCGTCGAGGAGGACGCGGTCCATGTCGTTGTCCTGCTCGCCGCTCACGACGCCCACGACGGTGAGCGACCCGCCCTCCTCGAGGGCCCGGGCAGCGCCGAGGTACCGGCGGATGCGGTGCAGCGCCGCCGTGTCGACGCCACCCACCGTGCGGCCCGAGGGCGCGATCTCGGCGAGGCAGAAGCGCAGGAGCCGGGACATGGAGTCGACCAGCAGGACGGCGTCGTCTCCGCGCTCCACCATGCGGCGGGCGCGCTCGAACACGATGTCCGCCACCTGGACGTGGCGGCTCGGCGGCTCATCGAAGGGGGTGGCGACGATCTCGGCGCGGCTCGAGGTCCGCCACTCGTGGATCTCCTCGGGGCGCTCCCCCACGAGCAACACGGTGACGA
>JBIKWC010000439.1:0-4434 GCA_044356535.1 Myxococcota bacterium | reverse complement strand
GGCGAGGTTCCGGAGGAGCTCCACCCGTCCCGTGCGGCCGGGGGCGACGAGGATCCCGCGTTGACCGAGGCCCATGGGCGCAGCGACGTCGACCACCCGCAGCAGGGGCGAGCGGTGCAGGGGGAGCCGGTCGTCGGGGTAGATCGCGGTGAGGGTGTCGAACGAGGGCGGCTCCTGGCCTGGCGCTTCTCCGTTGACGCTCTCCACGCGGAGCAACGCGAGGTACCGCTCGCCTTCCTTGGGCGGGCGGACGAGTCCGATGACGGTGTCTCCCGTCTGCAGCTTGAACCGGCGGATCTGGCTCTGCGAGACGTAGATGTCGTCCTGGCCGGGCAGGAAGTTGTCCTGGGGGGACCGGAGGAACCCGAACCCTTCGGCGTGGACCTCGAGGACGCCGCGACCGAACGCCAGGGACTCCGCGTCGCCCTGGCGGCGCCCGATCTCGAACACGAGATCGTGCCGGTGGAGCTTGTCCACGTCCTCGACGCCGAGCGCTGTGGCCTGATCGCGGAGCTTGTCGACCGGGGTCTCGTGGAGGGCTGGGAAGTCGACCGGCATCGGGGATCCTGGGGGGACGCGGCGGGGCGGGGGAGCGGACGGTTGGATTGCGGCGCGATGACTATCCGATCGCGCCGCGCCGGTGTCAACGAGGGCAGTACTCCCGGGTATCCGCCGCGCCCCGATGCCTTCACGATCCGTTTGGAGGATTCGTGCGAATCGCCGGGCTCGGCTGTTGCAACATCTGCACCAGGGTCGCCTCGTCGATCACGGGCACACCGAGCTCCTGGGCCTTCGCCAGCTTGCTGCCCGCCTTGTCTCCCGCCACGACGAAGTGTGTCTTCTTGGACACGGAGCCGCTCACCTTGCCGCCTGCCCCGAGGATCCGCGCCTCTGCGTCGGCCCGCTCGAGGGTGGGGAGCGTGCCGGTGATCACGAAGGTGCGGTCGGCGACCCCCTCCACCCGGCCGACCCCGGTCGCTGCCTCCTCGGGGAGGGGAGGGAACTCGACCCCGAGCTCGCGGAGGCGGGCCACCTCCTCGCGGTGCCGTGGATCCTGAAAGAACGCGCGGACCTCTCCGGCCACGATCGGGCCGATGCCGTGTACGGCGGACAGCTCCGATTCGCTCGCAGCGAGCAGCGCGTCGATCGAGCGGAAGTGCTTCGCGAGGTCGCGCGCGGTGGCCTCACCGACCGTCGGGATCCCGAGCGCGACGAGGCAGCGATCGAGGGGCCGGCTTCGGCTCAGATCGCGCGCGGCGAGCAGGTTGTCCGCGGACCGTCCGCCCATCCGCTCGAGCGTGAGCAGCTGGCTGCGGGTGAGGGCGTACACGTCCGAGACGCGGCGCACGAGGCCGCGATCCACGAGCTGGTCGACGAGCTTCTGGCCCATGCCCTCCAGGTCCATCGCCAGCCGCGACGCGAAGTGGCGCAGGCCCGCTCGCAGCTGGGCGGGGCACGACAACGTGTTGCTGCAGCGGATCACCGCCAGGTCGGGATCGCGGTGGAGCTCGGTGCCGCAGGCCGGACAGGTGCTCGGGAACTGGGGCCGCGGGCGCTCCGCGTGGCCTTCGTCGTCGACGGCGCGCACCACCCGCGGGATCACGTCGCCGGCGCGCTCGATGACGACCGTGTCTCCCACGCGTAGATCGAGGAGGAGCACCTGGTCCTGGTTGTGGAGGGTCGCCCGGCTCACCGTCACCCCGCCGACCCGCACGGGGACGAGGTTCGCGACGGGCGTCACGGCGCCGGTTCGCCCGACCTGGAACGTGACGGCGTCGAGGCGGGTGGTCACCTGCGGAGGGGGGTACTTGTAGGCGACGGCCCAGCGCGGCGAGCGGGTGACGAACCCCAGCTGCTCCTGCAGCTCCGTGTCGTCGACCTTCACCACGGCGCCGTCGATCTCGTAGGGGAGCTCGTTGCGGCGGGCCTGCAGCGACGCGATCGCGTCGATCACGCCCTGGATCCCGACGACGCGCTGGTTGAGCGGGTTGGTGGGCAGGCCCCACGCGGCGTAGCGGGCGAGGCCCTCGGTGTGGCTGTGGGCGGGATCCAGGCCCTCCACGAGGCCGTGGCTGTGGGCCACGAACTGCAGCGGCCGCTCGGCGGCGAGCTTGGGATCGAGCTGGCGGACCGCGCCGGCAGCAGCGTTGCGCGGGTTCTCGAACGGCCGGTCGCCGCGCGCCACCCGCTCCGCGTTCATCGACTCGAACCCCGCGAGGAAGAACAGGATCTCCCCGCGAACCGACAGCCACCGGGGAACCTGTTCTCCGTGCAGCCGGTGGGGGACGCTGCGGAGGGTCTTCACGTTGTGGAGGATGTCCTCGCCCGTCTGCCCGTCGCCGCGGGTTCCGGCGCCCACCAGGCGCCCGTCCACGTACACGAGCTCGCACGCGAGGCCGTCCAGCTTGGGCTCCACCACGTACGCCACGTGTTCCGGGGCCGCTGCCCCCAGGAACCGGCGGAGGCGCTCGTCGAACTCGCGGAGCTCGTCCTCGCCGAAGGCGTTCGCCAGCGACAACATGGGCACGCGGTGCGGGAAGGGCTGGAGCGCGGAGACGGCGTCCCCACCGACGCGCGTGGTGGGGGAGTCGGCGCGCTGCAGCGCCGGGAACCGACCCTCGAGCAGCTCGAGCTCGCGGTACAGCAGATCGTAGGCGCGATCGTCGATCTCGGGGGTGTCGAGCTCGTGGTAGAGCCGGTTGTGGCGCGCCAGCTCGGACACCAGGTGGTCGATGCGCGCCTGGGCAGCGGGGGCGTCGTAGGCAGCGACGCGCAGCGCGATCTGCGAGGGATCCTCGGGGAGCGACACGGAGACCTCCGGCGCGGAGGCTATCCGAAGTCCGGCGGCGTCAGGGGACCGGGGGCGCAGCGACCGCGCGGCTCGCCAGGACGCGATCGCCGAGGCCGAGCGTGGTTCGCACCTGGCTCACCGCACCCACCACGGCCACCGGCCAGAGGAGGCGCCCCAGCACCTTCTTCAGGCCGTAGAACACCAGCCGCTTCCCTGGCGCCAACGATTGGTCGGCCAACGCCTGGATCTCCGCCGGGGTGAGGCCGAGGCCGTGAGACTCCGACACGCTCGCCACGAACCGGCGCCGCACCGCGTTCTGGAGCAACGTGTCCACGAACGGGACGGGGAACAGGCCGGCAACGAAGACCAGGGCGGTGACGCGGCGGGTTCCGGGGACGGGCATGGGTTGGCCTCCACCTTCATCACAACCCGGATCGGTCCCGGCCGGGTGAACCTCGTGTGAAACGGAGGTGGATCAGCGTGGGGTCACGACCCAGTCGACGACGGGGAGCGGCGCGGTGAGGAAGGACCTGCAAGCGGCCTCGACCTCGGCGGCGTCGAGGACGCCCGTGCCTTCGGCGCGGCGCCCGCTGAAGATGAACTTCGTGTCGTTGCGGGCGTGGACCCGGTCCCCCACGAGCAGGTGGGTGACACACGACAGGAGGCGCCCCTCGAACCCGACCGCGCGGGTGTCGAGCGTGTAGCGCTGGCCGAGCTTGAGCTCGCGCCGGTACACGATGCGCTGCTCGGCCACCACCGGCCAGACCCGGGCCTTGCGCCACGCCTGCCACGCGCCCGACCGCAGCGCCCAGTCCGCCCGCGACAGCTCCATGACCTGGGCGTACACGGCCTGGTTCATGTGGACGTTGACGTCGAGGTCGCCCAGGCCCACGCGGCGCTCGAGGAGCGACACGAGGGTGCGTTCCCGCGTGGCGGCTGCGCGCAGGAACACGGGGAGGGAGCGGGCGAGGTAGCGGATCATGGCTACAGGTCGAACTTCACGCCCTGGGCGAGCGGGAGCGAGTCGCTGCCGTTGAGGGTGCAGGTCTGGCGGCGCATGTACGCCTTCCAGGAGTCGGAGCCTGCCTCGCGACCACCGCCGGTCTCCTTCTCGCCGCCGAAGGCGCCGCCGATCTCCGCGCCCGAGGTGCCGATGTTCACGTTCGCGATGCCGCAGTCCGAGCCCGCGTGGGACAGGAACTTCTCGGACGCCTTGAAGCTCTCCGTGAAGATCGCGGAGGAGAGGCCCTGCGGCACGTCGTTCTGGTGGTGGATGGCCTCGTCCAGGTCCGAGTAGCGGAAGACGTACAGGATCGGCGCGAAGGTCTCCTCCTTGCAGATCGGCATGTCGGCGCGCGCCTTCACGAGCGTGGGGCGCACGTAGTGACCGGGCCGATCGAGCCGGGTCCCGCCGACCAGCACCTCGCCGCCTTCCGACTTCGCGCGGACGAGCGCGGCCTCGTACAGGCGAACGGCGTCGGCGTCGATCAGCGGGCCGACGAGGACCCCGGGCTCCAGCGGGTTCCCGATCGGGAGGTTCGCGAACACCTTCTCGAGCTTCGGCACGAGCATGTCGTACACGTCGCCGTGCACGAACAGGCGCCGCGTGGTGGTGCAGCGCTGGCCCGCCGTGCCACACGACG
>JBIKWC010000073.1:0-28272 GCA_044356535.1 Myxococcota bacterium | reverse complement strand
GAGGGAACGCCGCGCTTCGCGGGCTGACCCCGGAGTCGTGGGCCCGGATGGTGCGTTGGAGGCGGCTGGCCTCGGAGGCTGGTGCGTTCGCGGGTTCTGGGGTCGGGCCAGCGGCGGTGAGCGCACTGGGGAGCACGTCTCCGGGCACGCGGTGGCGGGAGGCGGCGGTGCGTTGGCGGGGGCTGGGGTCGGGCCAGCGGGGGTGAACGCACCTGGCGTCGAGGCCAGCCGGGTTGAACGCACCAACGGACGGCAGTTGGTCGTTGTGGTCTAGGAGCGAACGCCGCGCTTCGCGGGCTGACCGCGGAGTCGTGGGCGCGGATGGTGCGTTGGAGGCGGCTGGCCTCGGAGGCTGGTGCGTTCGCGGGGGCTGGGGTCGGGCCAGCGGCGGTGAGCGCACCGGGGAGCACGTCTCCGGGCACGCGGTGGCGGGAGGCGTCGGTGCGTTGGCGGGGGCTGGGGTCGGGCCAGCGGGGGTGAACGCACCCGGCGTCGAGGCCAGCCGGGGTGAACGCACCAACGGAGGGCTCCGGCGGGGTGACGCCGACGAGGGAACGCCGGGCTTCGCAGGCTGGCGGCATCGTCGTGGGCGTGGTTGGTGCGTTGGAGGCGCCTGGCCTCGGCGGCGGGTGCGTTCGCGGCGGCTGGGGTCGGGCCAGCGGGGGTGAACGCACCGGGGCAGCACGTCTCCGGGCACCCGGCCGTCGCTGGCGTCGCGTTCGAGGGGGGATGCCCGGGCACCAGGGTGCTGGCGGGGCCCGTGGTGTGTTCGCGGGGGCTGGGGTCGGGCCAGCGGGGGTGAACGCACCGGGCGTGGAGGCCAGCGGGGGTGAACGCAACAACGGAGGGCCCAGGCGGGGTGACACCGAAGAGCGAACGCCGGGCTTCGCGGGCTGGCGGCATCGTAGTGGGCGTGGTTGGTGCGTTCGAGGCGGCTGGCCTCGGAGGCGGGTTCGTTCGCGGGGGCTGGGGTCGGGCCAGCGGGGGTGAACGCACCCAGCGGCGGTCCACCTCGGCGCCTTGTTGATCACGGCCAACCGATTGCTCCGGGACGCGCCGACGGTCCCGACGTTGTGGTGACGAGCGCCCGCGCGATGGCCGCAGGCGCTGGTGGCGACAGCGGCTCCGGGACCTCCCCCGCTCCGAGCCGCAGGTACGCGCTGGCGTCGGCTGAGCCGATCCACGCGTCCCGCGGCGAAACCGTGACCCACCCGTCGCCGCTAGGGAGCACCTGGAACGTCAACGCGCGCTCCCCGGTCCGGGGGTCCCACAGGCACACAGCCCCGTCCACGGCCCCCGAGGCCAGCCAGCGCCCGTCCGGCGAGAACGCTACGGCCCGGGCTGCGCCGCGGTGGCCGAACAGCACGCGGCTGGTCGACGTCGCCGGGTCGTGGAGCCAGATCGCCGGGTCGTAGGCCGTCGCGCCTGCGATCCGCCCGTCCACCGAGACGGCGGCCGTCACGGAGTCGGCGTGGGGCGCCCACTCCCCGATGCGACGGCCCGCGGCGAGATCCCACGCCACCACCGAGAAGCCCTGACCCCCCAGCACGAGCGTGCGGCCGTCCGGCGAGAAGGCCAGCGAGACCGTTTCGTCGTTGCGGTCCTGTGGCACGTCCGACGTTTGCCCGGTCGCGAGGGTCAACACCGTCGCCCGCGGTCCGTCCTGGTCCCCCGCCACTGCGAGCCGCTCCCCCGCGCGGTCGAGCGCCATCGCCCTCCCGGTCGGACCAGTGTGTCGGCACCAACAGGCTCCGGTCGTGAAGTCCCAGGCCGTCACGCCAGCGCGGTTGCGCCTCACGACCGTCCGCCCCCCCAACGCCCACCTCCAGGCCCCCACCGCGGGCACGCGCAGGAGGACTTCGCCCGTGGCGACCTCCCACACCCAGGCGACCCGCTCGTCGGTGCTGAGCGCGACCGTGCCGTCGGGGTGCAGCTTCACGAGCTTGCCCCACGGACTGCGGAGCTGGCGCGTGCAGCCGCCGGTCGAGAGGCTCCAGCTGCGCACGACGCCGTCCGCGTGGGCGGACACGACGCGCTCGCCGTCGGGCGTGAACGCGACGGCCACCACGCCAGCCTGGGTGTTCGGCAGCTCGACGGAGCCGTGCTGGGCCGTGAGACGCACCGTTCCGGACTCTTCCCCTGCGGCGAGCAGGTCGGGCCGCACGGCGAAGGTTCGCGCGCTGCCCTGGTCGACGACGGCAGGAGCGCCTGTCTCGTCGAACCGGAGGATGACCGCCCGTCGGCCGTCCGGCGTGAGGGCGACGAGTCGGCTCCCGCTGGGGTCGGGTGCTGCGATCCGGGTGGTCGCCACGAGCTCGCCAGTGTCCAGGTCCCACACGCGGAGCGCGTCGTCCTCGACCTGCGTGACCCGGCGCAGGCCGAGGTCGAGCACGGGCTCGATCCCCGGCGCGAGCCCGGGGAACGACGTGACCCGCGTCCGCCGGCCGGTGAGAGGATCGATCCGGACCGCGCGTCCGCCGCGCTCGAACGCCCAGAGCGCGTCGCCGTCGACGGCGATCGGTCCCTCGAGGAACAGGCAGCGCAGCTGCCTCGCGGAGGCGACGTCCCAGAGCTCGACGCCGTCGAACAACATGGCGACGGCGAGGCGGGTGCCACCCGACAGGAAGGCCAGGTGCGTCACGCCCGGTGACCAGCGGACGCGCGGTGGCCTGCGCCGTCGTCGGTCCCCCGGGCGCGGAAGGCCAGGTAGCGGCGGATCGCGCCACGGTGGGCGGCGGCGGAGGTCGGGGCGACGGAGGACGCGGGTACCGTTCCGCCCGGTCAGGTCCCAGAGGTAGACCCAGCCCTGGTCGTCGCCGCTGGCCAGGAGCTGGCCGTCGGGCGAGAACGCGAGGCCGTTCAGGGGTTCGGCGTGACCGCAGAGGAGCGACAGCCGCGATGTTCTGGACAAGAGAAGCGGCGCTGTGGAGGTGACCGCTGCGGCAGCGTACGCCGACCCCGTCGCAGGCACAAGGACTCGTGGGCCGTGGTGCGGGATCTAGCGCCGGGTCGGCGGCTCCGCGAACCGCGTCGGCCCGAACAGCGTCGCCCGCTCGTCGTTGCGGACGTAGGGGACCTCCTCGTCGCCGTCCCGCTCGTACAGCAGGACCTCCTCGCGCAGCTCGCCCGCCTCGTAGTCGTAGGTCTGGCGGATCCGGTAGTGGTCGAACGGCGCCGCTGCCGACACGTCCGCCGCCAGGTCCAGCTCCGCCGAGCGGAACGACCGGTCCGCCGTCCCCGTGCCATCGCCGAGGGAGCTGTCCACCGCGACGGCCAGCGACGAACCCCCTTCGTCGCGGTACCCGATCGCGAAGTGCCACAGGGGGTCGCGCTCGCCGGCTGCGCCGTCGTACTCCGGGGAGTAGCGGTGCACCTGCTTCACCGACGACCAGCGGTCGGGGAACCTGCGCTGCACCACCGTGAACTCGTAGTCGTACTGCGGGGTCCGGACCCAGTCGCCGTTCTCGTGGCGCCAGGCCGTCCCCGTTCCCACCCACACCAACGTCAGGTCGGGCTCCGGCTCGGCCGCGAGCGGGAGCGGGCTCTTCATCGACGCGACACACGCGAACAACATCCACATCTGCACCTCCTCTGGACGGCTTATGGAAGGGCAGGCCGCGCATCCTTGGGGAAGATCAGGAGTCCATGGAACGGAAAACCTTCCGGTCGGCGGTGTCGCTGGACCAGTGGCTGGCGATCGTCGCGGTCGCGGACGAGGGGGGCCTGCACCCTGCGGGGGGCCGCATCGGGCGGAGCCACACCGCGGTGGCCGAGGCGGTGCACAAGGCCGAGGAGGCGCTCGGGCTCGCGTTGTTCGAGGTGGCGGGTCGGTCCCTGCACCCGACGGAAGCAGGCCGGGTGCTGGTTCACCGGGCGCGGGAGCTCCTGTCGAGCGCGTCCGGCCTCGAGCAGAGCGCGCGGCTCCTGGCCAGCGGGTGGGAGGGGGAGCTCGCGCTCGCCGTGGACGGCCTCGTCCCCCTCGGATGGCTCGCCCCGCGGCTCGCGGCGTTCGCGGAGCTGGGCCGGGGGACCCGCCTGCGTGTCATCCACGAGCTGAAGACGGGTGCTGCCCGGGCTGCAGCCGACGCCGCGTTCGACGTGGTCCTCACCGGGACCCTGCCGCTCGGGGTCCAGCCGCGGCCGGTCCTCGAGGTTCCGTTCGCGCCGGTGGCTTCGCCGTCGCTCGCCGCCGAGCTCGCTGCGGGGCGCCCCGTGGTGTCGGTGCGGCAGCTGGTCGTCGCGGACACCGCGGAGCCGGGGGACACGAGCGGCTGGCTCCGCCCGACCGAGCGCTGGACGTTGCCGACCTTTGACGCCGCGGTGGCGCTGGCCCGGAGCGGCCTCGGGATGTGTGTCGCACCCATGCCCTGGGTCGCGGAGGACCTGGCTGCGGGCACCCTGGTGTCGCTGTCGGACCACGCGCCGGTGCGGGTCCAGGTGCACCTCGTGTCGCCGAAGGGCGCCGGCACCGGACCGGCTGCGCGGGCGCTCGCTGCTGCGCTCGGCTGAGGTCAGCGGCAGGGCAGGAACTGCGGCGTGTCCTCCGTGCCGCCCACCTCGCCCGTGCGCTCCCAGCCCGACAGATCGGGCACCACCGAGCCGTTGCCCGCCGTCTCCACGCCCTCGAAGTCCCACCACAACAGCAGGTCGGCGGGATCCACCCGCAGCGCGTCCGGGTCCGCCTCGACGTCCTCGGGCTGGCGCACGCCCTGGATCACCTTCACGTCGTCGAGCCAGCCGAACCACGGGTTCCGCAGGTCGCCGGTGGGCGTGTTGCCCGCCACCACGTCGCCTTCGAGCGTCTCGCCCGCGATGCGTCCGGTGCCCGCGAGGTCGCCGTCCACGAACAGCAGCGCGAGGTCGCCGTCCCACGACACCGCCAGGAGGTGCCACTCGTCGTCGGTGAGGTCGACGTCGTCGATGACCACGCGCTCGAGCCCCGAGCCGAGCCGCAGGAACGGGTGGCCGTCGACCGTGCCCAGCAGGAACCCCTGCCCGGGGCTCGGACGGCCGTACGACACCGCGATCTGCTCCTGGTACGAGTGGGTGCGGACCCAGGCCTGGACGGTTCGGGCTCCGGACCCGACGGGGAAGCCGTCGTCGTTCCCGCGTACGCGATCGCTCCCGCCGAACAGGACTGCGCACTGCTCCGCGCCGCCCGGGGTGGTGGTGACCGGGAACGGATCCGTCGTGTCGACCGCGCTGTGGGCGGAGTCGCCGGACGAGGCCGTGGTCGGGTCGGCGTCCTTGGTGTCCTCGTCGTCCCCACCACCACACGCCAGCATCCACCACACCACGGGGCCTCCCCGCGCACAGCGTACGCCAGCCCGCCCCGCGCGCCGGTCCAACGATGGTCAAGTCTCTGGATCAGCCGTCGGTGAGGGGCCCGCGGTCGAGCTCGTCGTCGGTGAGCTCGCCGTCCTCGTCGTCGCGGTACAGGCCCGCGCCTGCCTCGAGCGCCTCCACGAGCGGGTCGTGGAGCGGCGACGAGGGCGTGATCGACCCGTCCTCCGAGAGGTCGAGGTCGTCCGCGGCCAGCCAGCCGTCGTCGCCGAGGCGCAGCACGAAGGCGTCTCCGTCGACGTCGAGCTGCTCCCGGAGCGTGAGCACCACGGGCGGGAGCGAGAGGGTGAGGTCGACCACCACGTTCCCGTCGGTGCCGGTCAGGGTGAGCGGGCCCTGGGGTTCGAACGACAGCGCGCACCACGGTCCGCCTTCGAGCAGCAGCGGGGAAGCCGGCACCACCCACCAGGTGCCGAGCAGGGACGTGTGCGAGGGGCGGGCCTTGCACCGGTCGACGTCGACGCGCTCGAGCTCGAGGCCCCCTTCGACGAGCTCGAGGCCCGGGGTGTCGCCGAGCTCGACACGGACGCTGGCCGGCACTGCGGGGCCCACGTCGTCCCACGGGCCGCCGTTGCAGGCGACCAGCAGCGCCACCGGGAACCAGCGGACCACGACCCCTCCCTGGCCCACCGTACCCCACCGGGCGCCGGTCGGCCGGGTTCCGCTGGGCTACGCTGCGCGGATGGTGCGGCGAGCCTTGCTGGAGACCGCGTGTTGTGCCGTCGCGTTCGCCGCGGTGGCTTCGGCGCGCGCAGCGTGGGCCCCCGCTGGCTGGCCGGTCGTGGAGCCCGAGCGGCTCGGTCCGGCTGCGCTGCTGCTCGTGGGCTCGTCGGTGGTCGCGTCCGCGGCGCTGTCCCGCCGGCCCCCCGTGGACCGGGCGCTCGGAGCCGTGGTGTTGTCCGGCGTGCTCGCGATCGCGGCCGTGTTCCTGCTCCGCCTCGACGTCAACCGCAGCCTGCTGGTGCCGTACCTGCTGGCGTCCGCGCCGGCCCTCCTCGCGTCCGCGAAGTGGGCTCCGGTGCCCTGGGACCCGCCCGTGGACCCCGCGTGGCCCGAGCTCGACCCGGCCCGCATGGCGAAGCGCATCGTGGACCTCGGCGGCGCCTTCACCCTGCTCGTGCTCGGCGCGCCGCTGTTCCTGCTGCTCGCGGCGATGGTGGCCACCGACGGCGGCCCGGTCTTCTTCACGCAGGAGCGCGTGGGGCACCGGGGGCGCCCGTTCCGGATGTGGAAGTTCCGGTCGATGGTGCCCGGCGCCGAGGAGCAGCTGCAAGCGTTGCTGCCCCTCAACGCGGTCGACGGCCCCGCGTTCAAGATGCCCGAGGACCCGCGGGTCACGACCGTGGGCCGGTGGCTCCGCCGGTTCTCCGTCGACGAGCTGCCGCAGCTGTGGAACGTCGTCCGCGGCGAGATGAGCCTCGTCGGGCCCCGTCCTCCCCTCCCGTCCGAGGCGCGAACGCTGCAGGGCGACGAGCGGCGGCGGTTCTCGGTTCCGCAGGGGATGACCGGGTTGTGGCAGGTCTCCGGTCGGGCCGATCTGCCCTGGGACCAGTGGGTGGCCCTCGACCTCCGGTACGTCGACGAGTGGACGCCGTGGCTCGATCTCTGGCTGCTCCTGCGCACCGTACCCGCCGTGTTGCGCGGAACCGGCGCGCGTTGACCGCCACTCCCGGTGGGTGGTGGGGTAGGCTGTGCGCCTCGGAGGCGACATGGTTCGGACGTGGTGGTGGTTGGCGGCCGGGGTGCTGGTGGCGTGTGGTGGCGACAAGGAAGTGCCCACCGGAGACGACGACGACGTCACGGGCGACGACGACGACGACGACGACGACGACGACGACGACACCACGACCGAGCACACGGGCGTGCCGCTGGAGGTGCCGAACTACTCCGACCCCGGCATCTACGGCGTGCAGCGCG
This sequence comes from Myxococcota bacterium, assembly GCA_044356535.1. Lineage (GTDB taxonomy): Bacteria > Myxococcota_A > UBA796 > UBA796 > JACKER01. The sequence goes on along the minus strand of JBIKWC010000073.1, from coordinate 21,012 downwards.
TGGACGACACCGTCACGAGCGGCGCTTGCACCACCGAGACAGCCACCTGGCTCCCGGACGGCGTGGCCGTCGACCAGGTCGTCGTCATCGCGCACAACAGCCTGCGCACCCAGGAGTCGTTCGCCGACCTCGCCTCGCACCTCGCCAGCTGGGGCGTCCCCGTGGTCACCGTGAACCTCTGCAACTCGGGGCTCGGCGCGCTCAACATCGCCGAGGACGACGCCGCCGACCTCGTGGCGCTCGCCGGGCTCTCGGGGGCGACGCAGCACCTGTACCTCGGCCACGTCACGGGCGGGATCCGCGCGCTTCTCGCCGCCAACCTCGACCCCAACGCCGTGGCGGTGATCGGGCTCGACCTCGCGGACGAGCCGACGGAGACGCCTGCGCTGAACGCGGCGCCGAGCGCCACCGTGCCGGTGCTGGGCCTGACGGGCATCTCGAGCACCTGCAACGTGCTCGGCAACGGCGCCGCCGTGTACGACGCAGCCAGCGACGGCACCCTCTACACCGTGAACTCGGCCGACACCTGCGACTTCGAGTGGCCGACCGACGACGCCTGCCGCGCCATCTGCGCGCGCCCCCAGGAGGGCATCGGCGAAGGCGCCGTCCAGCGCACCATCCAGGGCATGGTGACGGCCGGGGTGGTGTGGCAGCTCGGCCTCGACCCGCTCGGCGAGCAGTACTGGGCCAGCGGCGGGGTCGTGTTCGAAGACTTCGTCGCGAGTGGTGCGCTCACCCCCTGAAGCGGTACACTCCGCCCCCATGTCCGACCCGCTCCCGATCCCTGGTTCGTCCGAAGAGCTCGCCGCGTTCGCGAAGCTGCAGTCCCGCATGGGCGAGCTGTACCGCACGCTCGGCAAAGACACGCGCACCCCGCAGACCGTGGTGATCGTGCCGTCCCTGTCGATGGATCCGCGCGAGCTGCAGAAGGTCGCCGGCTTCTACCACTACGAAGAGCGCCAGCTCGTCAACCTGATGCTGCTGCAGCAGCCCCAGACGAAGGTGATCTACGTCACCTCGCAGGCGCTCGACCCGGTGGTGGTCGACTACTACCTGTCGCTGCTGCCGGGGATCCCGTCGTCGCACGCGCGCAAGCGCCTCGTGATGCTCGACTGCAACGACCGCTCGCTGCGGTCGCTGTCGCAGAAGATCATCGAGCGGCCGCGCCTGATGGAGCGAATCCGGACGGAGGTGCTGGCGCCGGAGCGCGCGCACATCGTCTGCTTCAACTCGACCCCGTGGGAGCGCACGCTCTCGGTGCGGCTCGGGCTGCCGCTGCACTCGGTCGATCCCGCGTTGTCGGACCTCGGCACGAAGTCCGGTTGCCGCGAGACCTTCCGCGAGGCGGGCGTCACCCTGCCGTTCGGGTTCGAGCGCCTGCAGACCCCGAAGGACATCTCGGTGGCGCTGGCCGAGATCAAGAAGCGCGATCCGCAGGCCCGCCGCGCCGTCGTGAAGCTGAACGAGGGCTTCTCGGGCGAGGGCAACGCGCTGTTCTACTACGGCGATCTCGACGCCGGGCTCACCACCGACGAGCTCGCCGCGCGCATCATCGACCGCCTCCCCACGCTCAAGTTCGAGGCCCCGAACGAGACCTGGGACGCCTTCGCCGCCAAGTTCCAGGAGATGCAGGGCGTCACCGAGGCCTTCGTCGAGGGCGAGGTGAAGACGAGCCCCTCGGTGCAGTGCCGGGTCAACGCGATCGGCGAGCCGCAGGTCATCTCGACCCACGACCAGGTGCTGGGCGGGCCCTCCGGGCAGGTGTACCTCGGGTGTACGTTCCCGGCGGCCGACGAGTACCGGATGAGCATCCAGCACGAGGGCGCGCGGATCGCGACTGCGCTGGCGAAGAAAGGCGTGGTGGGGCGGTTCGGCATCGACTTCGTCAGCGTGCGCAAGCCGGACCACTCGTGGGAGCACCACGCGATCGAGGTCAACCTGCGGAAAGGCGGCACGACGCACCCGTTCCTCACGCTGAAGTTCCTGACGGGCGGGAACTACAACCTCGACGACGGCCTGTTCTACGCGCAGTCCGGGCGCCCGAAGTACTACTACTCGACGGACACGGTGCAGTCCGAGCGGTACAAGGGCCTGCGCGCCGAGGACCTCGTCGACATCGCGGTCTACCACGGGCTGCACTTCCACGGGCCCACCGAGCGCGGGGTGGTGTTCCACCTGATCGGCGCGTTGTCGGAGTTCGGGAAGCTCGGGGTGGTCTCGATCGGCGACAACCTGCAGCAGGCGCGCTTCCTCTACAAGCAGGCGCTGCAGGTGCTGGACGAGGAGACGGGCTCGCGCCGCGGGAAGTCGGCGCCCCCGCGGTGACTCCTCCGGCCGTCGTGGGCGTGGCCGAACACGGGAACGCAGCCGTCCTCGTGACGGTGGCGCGCGACGGCACGCTCCTCGATCGCCGGCGGTTCGAGCTCACCACCGGGTTGCCCACCCACCCCTACCACCACGAGGGGTCGTGGGCGGTGGGGCGGTACCTGACGAGCCCGTGGGCCAGGCCGTGCTCGCTCGCCGAGGCGCTGGCCCTCCTCGAGGTGGTGCACGCAGCGGCCGCGCAGGGCGCCACAGCGGGCCTCGAGGCGCTGGCGGCCTCCGTGGCGGTGCCGATCGCGGTGATCGCGTTGCGCGCGTGCCCACCGCTGCCGCCGACGCGGGAGGAGCGGCTCACCGACGCGCGCGCCAACGCGGTCGCGGACTCGGTGATGTACCGCCGGGCCCTCGCCGAGGCTGCGGTCGCGCGGGGCTGGTCGGTGCGCTGGTACGACCGCGACCGGGTGGCAGGGGAGGCGGCGGCGGCGCTGGGGGGCGCGGACCTCGACGCGAGCCTGCGCGCGATGGGCCGGCTGGCGGGACCACCCTGGCAGGCGGCCCACAAACTGGCGGCGGCCGCGGCCCTGGCGGCGCGCGAGTAGCAACCAACCCTCACCCGCGCAGCAGCGCCGCCACCCCGGCTGCGTCCAGCGCCGGGAGCGCCTCGCCCAGCCACGCGCGCCGGCGCAGCGCCGCCCACACCGGCAGCAGCGCGAAGGTGCCGTCCGGAGACGCAGCCGCATGGGCTGCCAGCGCCTCGGCGCCCTCCCGACCGAGCGACGGGGACACCCCGAGCGGCGCCAGCTCCGCTGCCAGACCCGCGAAGCCCGCCTGCACCACCGGGACCAGCGCCCGGGCAGCGCGGGCCGGCATCCGGACGATCGTGTCGAACCGCGACAACGTCTCGTCCACCAACCCCTGGTCCACGAGCGCCCGCCGCAGCGCAGCGTCGTCGCCGGGGACCACCTCGAGCGTGGCGGCCGACAACACCAGCACCCGCTCCGCGCGCACGTAGTCCCGCGCCGACTGGGGGTGGGAGATCCCCTGCCGGACCGCGCCCAGCTCGAGCCCGTCGAGGAGGCGGACCAGGTCGCGTTGGGCCTCGCGGCCGGCCACGTCCCGGGTGGTGCGGTCGTCCACGGTCTTCCGGACCAGGTGGTGCAGGCTGTCGAGCGCCAGCACGCCCCGCACGCCGTCGTCGCCGCGTGACATGAGCCCGCCGACCAGCGTCTCCACGTCTTCACCAACGTAGCCCGTCTCGGTGACCCGCCCCGCGTCCGCGTGGTAGGTCGTGAGGCCCGGGATCGCCGCGCACGCCGCACCCAGCAGCGTCGTCTTGCCGCAGCCGCGCGGCCCCACCAGCAACAGCCGCTGCGCACGCCACCCCGGGGCATCGGCGGTCCGGAGGGCGACGTGCCGCAACAGCGCTGCCGCCACCGCACGCACCGCTTCCGGCTGGCCCGACACCGCCTCGTCCAGCGACGCGAGGAGCGCCTCCCGCGACGGTGGGGGCGGCGTCGACGCCTGCACCTCCTCCGCCAGGATGTCGTTGCACAGCCCGATACACTCGTCGCAGATCCACACGCCGGGACCCGCGACGAGCTTCTTCACCTCGCGCTGGGACTTCCCGCAGAACGAGCACGCGAGCGCACCGTCGGGTGGCGTCGCGGCGACCTGGGGCGGCGCCGGTGCGGGGGGCGGCTCGGGGCGTCGGCTCCAGAACGGCACGGAGACCTCGTGAGACCGGGACCTCGTCAGTGGATCGGCGTGACGTCGCCCGTGTCCATGTCGTAGACGCCGCCCACGATGCGGACCGCGCCCTGGGCCTCCAGCTCGCGCAGCACGTCGCTCTCCGCGCGGATCCTGCGCAGCGTCCGCCGCACGTTCTGCTCGGCGACCGCGTGGATGAACGCCGGGTTCTTCGTCGTGCGCGGCTCGTGGCCGCTCACCTCGTCGATCGCCGGAGCGAGCGTGCGCAACAGCGCCGTCAGGTTGCCGAGCTCGACCCGGTCGATCGCGCCCTTCACCGCGCCGCAATGCTCGTGCCCGAGCACGAACACCACCTTCGCGCCCGAGGCCGCGCACGCGAACTCCATCGAGCCGAGGATGTCGGTGTTGGCGATGTTCCCCGCCACCCGCGCCACGAACAGGTCGCCGATCCCGCAGTCGAACACGTCCTCCACGGGGATCCGGGAGTCGAGGCACGACAGGACCACGGCCTTCGGCCATTGCCCGGCGACGGCGGCGCGGACCTGGGACCGGTGGTCGCGGTGGGTGACGTCACCGGCCACGAAGCGGGCGTTGCCGGCGTACAGCAGCGCCACGACCTCGTCGGGCGTGAGGGCCTGCTGCTCTTCGCGGGTGAGGACGCGGTCGGTGCGGGTCGTCGGATCGGACATGGGGACGAGCTTAACGCGCGGACGCGTCGACGGGGGCCGCCCAGGTCGCGTGCGTCTCCGCCGCCGCCCAGGTCCACACGTCGTACAGCGCCACCAGCTGGGTCGCGGTGCCCGCCACCGCCACGACCTCGCTCTCGCCGTAGTCCCGGCAGGCCGCGTCGTCGTCGCAGGGCGTGACGGGGACCGCGACGACCGCGAACCCCGCGTCGGTCGCCAGGGCCACCGCAGTGGCGACCGGCACCACCAGGTCCGGCGCGCGGTCGTTCGGCTGCGTCTCGCGGGCCACCAGCACGGCGCCCGCTGCCTCCCAGGGCGCGTCGACCCGAGGTCGCCGTCCGTGCCGCGCCACACCGGCCGGCTCTCCGAGCGGCTCTCCGTCCACCGTGATCGTCGCGTCGTCGACGCCGTCCGACCAGGTGAAACGCGGCCCGTCCGCCGCCACGGCCTCGAGCCCGTCCGAAGTCTCCTCCAGCCACACCAGCGCGTCGACCGGCAGCGGCGACGGTCCCAGCGGGGTCGACGGGTCGAGCCGGGTCACTGCGCCGCCGGCTGCGAGGAGGAGCGCGCCCCCCGCCACACCCAGGCGGGTGGGTCCGTCGCAGGCGCCGAGGTCCCGGCGCAGGTAGGGCGCTACGTCGGGCGCGGTGTAGAGGGGGGCGGCGGCGGCCAGGGTGGACCAGAACAGGGCGACCTCGCTCCGCAATGGTCGCGCGCGCGGCGCATACCGGGTGTTGCTCGCCCGTTACACCCGGTCCGCACAGACCGCTCACGGCCCACAGGGCGCCTCGGCCGGCACCGCGACGAAGGCCTCGTCGGTGTGGGCGTACAACGCATCGTTGGCGAGGTACAGGGCCGCGCCCGTCCCCTGGGCGAAGGCCGGGAGCAGCCAGGTGCAGCCGTCCACCTCCAGGCTGGCCTCGTTCGGAGCGTGGTCCCCGAGCGCCACCCGTTCACCGGCATCGGCCACGAGCGGGGCGCCCGCGAACTGTCCCTCGACCCCGAGCGTGGGGAACAACGTGTAGCGGACGAGGGCCGCGTCGAGCCCGTCCAGGTCCTCCCCCAGCACCACCAGCGAGGCCACTCCGCCGTCGTCCCACAGGACCATCACCGACGCCGACCCGTCCTCGAGCGTCGCGGTCGCGGTGGCCAGCGCCTCCTCGGGCAGGGCGCCGGGCAGGACTGCGGAGAAGGTGCGGGTTCCGGGGTCGGCGCCGCGGTACCGGCTTCCCCCGGGCGGCGCGGCGCCCGTGAACGTGGGCCGCACCGTGCCGTCGATCCACAGGTCGACCGGCCCCAGGCCGAGCCCCAGGTGCGCGACCCGCAGCCGGGCCAGGGGCACCGCGGGCAGGGTGGTGTCGTCGTCGTCGTCGCCGGGCAGGGCGTCGCCGTCCGCGCGCTCGCAGCCGACCAGCAGCGCGGCGATCACTCGGCCGGCTCGCGGGTGATCACGATCCTCCGCCGCGCCGGGACGGCGGTGAGCACCGACCGCTCGCCGTCGGGCCAGCGCACGACCAGCCGGGGAACGGTGTCGACCTGGGCCAGGCCGAAGTGCACCTCCGGCGGCAGCGACGACGCGAACCCCGTCCCACCCGCCAGGATCCACCGCGTCTGGCGGACCTGGCCGACGTCGAGCTCGATCCTGGCGCCCACCGCGAACGTGTTGGCGGTGCCGGGCTGTCGCAGCGACACCTCGAGCCAGCTGCCCTCGCCGCAGCGCGCCATCGACAACACGTCCGGGCCGTCGAGGTTGCGGACGAAGCTGTCGAGCCAGCCGTCGTGGTCGAAGTCCACGAGGGAGGCGTCCCGCCCGGCGCCGGGGTGCGCGAGGCCGTGCTCCCGGGCTTCGTCGTCGAACCGGTACTGGCCGTCGCCGGCCGACACGCGCAGGTACAACGCGTCGAGCTGCTGGCGCGGGTTCGCCCAGATGGAGTTGCGGCTCTCGAGGAAGCCGTAGGCGGCGAGGAGGTCCTCGTCGGCGTCGTTGTCGACGTCGCCGAGCTGCGCGCCCCACCCCACGCGCTGGCCGCGGCTCGCTGCCCCTTCGAGCCCGCGGTTCGCGGCCCAGTCGAACCACACCCCGGAGGGCGAGCTCTCGAGGAGGGCGTTGCGCGCCCACTGGGTCACGACGAAGTCGGGCAGGCGGTCGCCGTTCAGGTCGCCCATCGCCACGCCCATGCCGGTCATGGATTGCTCGAGCCCCGTGGTGTCCACGGCCCTGGCCTCGAAGGTGCCCCCCTCGTTCCACAGGACCCGGTTCGGGTACAGGTTCCCGAAGTCGTTCACGGCGTACAGGTCGAGGTCGCCGTCGCCGTCGAGGTCGTACAGGCCGCCGTTGTACGTCCAGCCCTCGCGGAACGACGCGGGCAGCTCGGCCGAGGCGTCTGTGAAGGTGCCGTCACCGTTGTTGCGGTACAGGTTGTCCGGGTCTCCCGGGGGGAGCTGCTCCTGCGTGGTCCCGTCCGTCTCGTCCACCCAGCCGTAGTTCCCGACGTACAGGTCGAGGTCGCCGTCGCCGTCCACGTCGCCCCACGCGCTCGTGAGCGAGCTCCAGCAGCGCACCTCCCCCGAGATCGGGTGCGGGGTGCAGCCGTCGACCCCGGCCTCGTCGGTGACGTCGTCGAAGGTGCCGTCCCCGCGGTTGCGGAGCAGGTGGTTGCGCCCGTCGGTCTTCCCCGCCAGCGCGTCGTGGGAGGCCGTCCGCAACACGTACAGGTCGAGGTCGCCGTCACCGTCGTAGTCCGCGGCCGAGCCACCGGTCGCGTAGTCCAGGCCGAACCTGCCGAGCGTCTCGACGGGGAGGGGCGCAAGCCCCGAAGGCCCCCGCGTGTACAACACGAGGCCCGGCTGGACCGCGGCCACGATCTCCTCAAAGCCGTCGCCGTCGAAGTCCGCCACGACGCTGCCGCCGCCCCAGTTCCAGGAGACCGTCGTCGGGACGTGCCCGAACGCGCGCGAGTCGTACGGCTGGTCGTCGCGCGCCGAAGGGTCCCGGCAGACGACCTCCTCACCGAGCGCCACCGTGGTCTCGAAGGCGGGCGCCCCCGGCTGGCACGCGCCCAGGCACGCCGCGACCGCCAGCCAGCTCCTCATGTGCTCTCCGTCGGACCCAGCTTAACCCGCCGGTTCGGTAGGATGCCCCGGAGGTCGCCATGTTCTGGTTCTCCGCGATGGCAGCGCCCACACCGGCCCCGGTCGGGGATCACGCGCAGACCGTGCACCTACGTGCGTTGTCCATGGAGGAGCTCGAGGTCGAGGCCGCGCTCGCCCGGCCGCTCGAGGCGCCGATCGACGTGGCCCAGGGCCCGGCGCGCCTCCACCTCGAGGGCGGGTGGGTGGTGCCCGTGATGTCGGGGCACTTCGCCGGAGACTGGGAGCGTCGTGGCGCCGAGCTCCTCGCGCGGCGGCTCGCTGGGGAGGAGGATCTGCCGGTGCCTGGCCCCGAGGAGCGGGGAGACCGCGAGGTCGTGGGGCTCGTGTGGGTGGCGGGGGAGCGCGGCCGCGGGACGATGGAGGTGGACCTCCCGGATCGGGCGGATGCGCTGCGCCTCGCGAACCGCATGGTGGGCCTGTTCGGGGAGCCGAAGGAGGCCTGGGCGCCGATCGCGCACGAAGAGGCCCCGCTGGTCGTCGGGGTCACCGACGCCCTCCTGTTGTCCGTCGATCCGAAACTCGATCGCTACCTCCTGGGGCCCACGGTCACCGACCCCTACGAGGTGGTGATCTGGGGGGACCGCGGCGAGGCGCGTCGGGCCGGAGAGCGTGCGCGTCAGCAGTTCGCCGAGCGCGCGGGGGTGTGGAAGGCCGGCGGGGTGCCCTGGGGGAGCCGCCTGGCCTGGGACCGCGTGGGTCCGACCTGGAGCTGGCCACCGCTGCGCCGCTGCAGCTCGAGTCGGTGTGTCCTGGCGGCGTGCGTGCGCTGGCCCAGGGCGCCGCGATGGCGCGCGAGGACGGTCGCAGACACCTGTACGCCACCTGCCGACCGGGCTTCGCGACGGAGGCGGAGTGGACGGCGGCGCCCGGGCTGCTGGTGGCGCCGATCCTGCTCACGGGGTGGCTGGCGCAGTCCGGCGTGGCGCCCGAGGCGCTGCGTTCGTGGGGCCGGAGCCTGGCGGGGCTGTCGGATCGGCCCGAAGCCAACCCGGTCCGCGAGCTCCGGCCGCTGTTCGAGCTGCCCTGACGCGAGGCGGATCAGCGGCGAGGGCGGAGGGCCAGCACGCCGAGGGCCAGGCCCACCATCGCTGCCGCGCCCGCGCCCCCGGTCGTGGAGCAACCCTTCGATTCGTCTTCGGCGATACAAGCGAGGTCGGCGTCGCAGCTCCCTGCGGTGCCGTCTTCGAGCTCGCAGGCGTCGCCTTCCGCTTCACACTCGGTGGTGGGGGTCGAGGCCACATCGGCGAACGCGACCGAGAACAACCAGATCACGGGAACCTCCTCCGCGGACGCTAGCATGCCGCACCGCCCCGGGGCAGACAGCGGAACGGGCTACCAGGGCGGGATGGACCTCGAGTGGCGGGCGGACGCGGGCGCGATGGTGGGGCCGGGTGCCTTCGGGGTGCTCGACCTCGGGCTGCGGTCCGGTCCCTGGTCCGCCGAGCTGTACACGGACACGCTGGACCTCCGCTGGCAGCCGAGCTCCGACCGCGGCCGCGCCTGGGTGGGCGGGCGGGCGGCGGCGTGGTCGGCCGGGTTCCTCCCGTTCCGGTGGCGCGATGGCGCTCGGGATCCGGGCAACGAGCTCGGCGCCCGCTACGTCGGCCCCGACGCGGGCTTCGTGCGGTACGGGCCGGGCGGGACGTGGGCCGGCGCCTCGGCGGCGGTGCGCGCGTGGTCGTTCTTCCCGCTGGCCGCCACCACGCGCGAGGTGCCTGGGCTCACCTCCGTGACCACCGCGGACCTCGCGGCCGGCTGGTGGAGGGAGTGGGGGCACGCCGAGGTCCACCTCGGGTTCGACGCGCGCCCTGCAGCGTGGTCACCCCACCTGCGCGGGGAGCTGGCGCTGTGTGCACCCGGTCCGGTGTCGCCGCTGGTCGAGCTGCGCGGGCAGTGGGCCGCAGGCACCGATGAGCTCACGGCCCTGCGGCTCGGCGGCACGTCGCCGTACGTGCTCCCCCTCGCGGGCCTGGCGGTCGCCGAACACCACGTGGAAGACGTGTTCGCCGCTCGCACGGGCGCGGTGGCGCGGGCCGCGGGGGTGGAGGCCTCGGGGTTCGTGGACACCGCGACGTTCGGCGGAGACGACGGTCCGACCGAGGTCGCCGGGCTCGGGGCCTCGGTGGTGGCGAGGCGGGGGACCGCGTTCGCGGAGACGAGCGCGGGGGTCGCGCCATGGACCGAGCGCCCCACCGGTGCGGCCTGGGGCGCCTGGCTCCGGTTCGGCACCACCTGGCGGTGACAGGTTGCCCTCGCCCTCGTCCGGGTGGCGGGTGCTGGAGACAGATCGGCAGGGACGACGCAGACGATGCAGTCCCTGGCGTGGTCTCCGGCCGGCACGCCCCTTGCGTGGTCCCGCGCGGAGGTGCGTGTGTACGCAGCCGGGGTCTGGACGGTGGTGGGGAGGGCGCTGGGTGCTGGCGTGGTGGGGCTGTTGGCTGCGGTCGCGGTGGCCGCTCACTCGCCCGAGGAGGTGGAGCAGCCGGCGCAGGAGCTCGCCGTGTACGAGCTCCAGCGTGGCTCTGCGCGAGAGCTGGGGCACGAGCTGCGGCTCCTGTTCGCCAACCAGCCCGGGGTGTCGATGACGCTCGACGAGGACTCGGGGCGGGTGCTGGTCCTGGCGCCGCACGCGACCCAGGTGCTGGTGGGGCAGGCGGTGTTGTGGCTCGACGCGCCGTAGCCGCTCAGCGGCGCGGGCGCAGGTGGAGCTGCACCAGGCCCCCGCCGTAGTCCGTGTGCGACAGGAGCTCCAGCGGACACCGCCGCGCGAGTCCCGCGAACAGCGGCTTGCCCGCGCCGAGCGCCACCGGGACGACGGTGATCACCAGGTCGTCCACGCGACCCGCGTCGAGGGCCGCGCGGATCGTCGCGCCGCCGTCCACGTACACGTCGGCGCCGTCGGCGAGCGCCAGCGCCTCGTCGAGCAGGGCGTCGATGTCGCCGCTGACAGCGCGCACCGTGGGCACGTCGCTCGCGAGGGGCCGGTGGGTCGCCACCAGGACCGGGACGTCGCCGTAGTACCAGGTCGGCCCCAGGGCGCGCACGACGTCGTAGGTGTTCCGCCCCATGACCATCGCACCGACCTCGGCCAGGAAGGCCTCGAAGCCGAGGATGCCCTCCGGCAGGACGGCGTCGGGGGTCGGGTTCGGCAGCCAGTCGAGCTCGTCGTCGGGCCCAGCGATGAACCCGTCGAGGGACGTGGCGATGTAGACGCGGATCTTCCCGGCCATCCCCGGCTCCTAACCACCCGAGGCGCCCACGACCTGGCCGACGCTACTGCCAGCCCGCCAGGGCGCGGGGTCGCGGCGAGCCCTCGATGCGCACCGTGGCGGCGTCGTCGTCGCCGTCCCCGTCGCGGTCCACGTCGAGGGTCACGAGGGACAACATCGCCGGCCCGGCGGTGCCCAGCGCGCCGCTGAGCGTCTCGAGGGACAACGCGGGCAGCACCGCCGCCAGCGCCAGATCCGCCAGCGCGTCCCCTTCGATCCGCGCCGAGACGACCACGTTCAGCAACAACACGCGCACGACGATCCCGTTGACCTCGAGCGGGAGCCAGGCGGTCGGGGCCGAGCCGGACACCCCGCCCTCCGGCCCCACCTCGACCGGCAGGACGAAGCCGAGCCCCGGGGCCAGGATCCCGAGGCCGCCGGCGTCCAGGGGCCCGCTGGGGCCCGCGACGAGCTGGTAGCGCCCCGGCTCCCCGTCGTACTGGTCGAGCGCCAGGAACGCGCTGCCCTCGGACAGGTAGGAGTTGACCAGCGCCGACGCCGCGAACCCGCCCCCGAGCGCCGTGACCGTCGTCCCCTCGAGGAGCGACCAACCGAGTCCCGCCTGCGGGAGGCGCGCCACGGGGACCACGGCCATCACGCGGTCCCCGGAGGTCACCGACAACACCAGGCCCACGTCCCCCGACGCGTGGGCCGGGAGGACCCCGCAGTGGGCGACCGTCCCGCTCCACGCCAGCGTACACGGCAGCGGGCGGACCACCCCGTCCTGCATCCAGGTCACCGTGGGCCGCTGTCCGGCCGACGCCTCCCCGAGCACGACCTCCACGGGCACGTCCCCCGACAGGTGCATGGCGCCGTCGGGGGGGAACACCGCGACCACCTCGCCGGGGCGGAGGGGGAGCTGGGCCAGGGCGAAGGTGCGGTCGGAGTGACATGCCGACAACGTGATGACGAGCCACATGGGAGCCTCCCGACCCGTACGCTGCAACCGGGGGGCCACCGGTCGACCCTGCAGGCAGCGGCGGGGTTCGCGCCAGCGTGGGCGTCGGTGAACGTCCAGCCGCGCTCGCGAGGGTTACGTGGGGCGCTCGGAGGTCCGGTGGCCAACGGGGACGACGAGGGTCGCGAGTTCGGGCGGTGGTGGCTGCCGCTCGGTGCGCTCGTGTTCGTGGCGCTCCTGCTGTGGGTCACCCAGGTCGCGTGGACCACGCGCACCGCCACTACGTGGTCCGAGCTCAAGGACCTCGTCGAGCACGATCAGATCGCCGAGGTCTCGTTCGACGGCGAGTGGCTCGTCAAGGCCAAGCGCAAGAACCCGACCGAGGCCGAAGGCGAGTACGTCCAGGTCGTCCGGGTCAAGGAGGACGAGGGCTTCCTCGAGCTCCTCGAGGCCCGCAACGTCCCGTACCGCGCGGTCCAACCGAACCCGTGTGCGTCCGGCGGGTTCTCCGTGATGATGTTCCTGCCGTTGCTGCTCGTCGGCCTGTTCTGGCTGTTCGTGTCGCGGCAGTCGGGCCCCACGCGCGGGGTGGCGGCGTTCGGCCGATCGAGCGCGTCCATGGCTCCCGAGGAGGGCACGGGCGTCACCTTCGCCGACGTGGCGGGCGTCGACGAGGCAGCGGAGGAGCTCCAGGAGGTCATCGCCTTCCTGCGAACCCCCGACAAGTTCACGGCGCTCGGGGGCCGGCCACCCAAAGGTGTGCTCCTCGTGGGGCCTCCGGGCACCGGCAAGACGCTCCTCGCGCGGGCCGTGGCCGGGGAGGCCGGGGTGCCGTTCTTCAGCATCTCCGGGTCCGCGTTCGTCGAGATGTTCGTGGGCGTCGGCGCCGCGCGGGTGCGCGACCTGTTCAAGAACGCGCTCGAGCACGCGCCGTGCATCATCTTCATCGACGAGCTCGACGCCGTCGGCAAGGCGCGCGGCGCCGCCGGTCCCGCGGGCAACGAGGAGCGCGAGCAGACCCTCAACCAGCTCCTCGTCGAGATGGACGGCTTCGACAACCGCAAGGGCATCATCGTGATGGCCGCCACCAACCGGCCCGAGATCCTCGACCCCGCGCTGCTCCGCGCCGGCCGGTTCGATCGCCAGGTCCTCGTCGATCGGCCCGACGTGCGCGGCCGCACCATGATCCTCGACGTCCACGCCCGCAAGCTCAAGCTCGCCAAGAGCGTGAACACCGAGGAGATCGCCAAGCTCACCCCCGGGTTCGCCGGCGCCGACCTCGCCAACGCCCTCAACGAGGCCGCGCTGCTCGCTGCCCGCCGCAACCACGAGGCCATCGAGGGCGAGGACATCGAGGACGCCATCGAGCGCGTCATCGCCGGGCTCGAGAAGAAGAACCGCCGCCTCAACGAGCGGGAGAAGCGCACGGTCGCCTACCACGAGTGTGGGCACGCGATCTGCGTGGCCGCGTCCCCCGGCGCCGACCCGGTCAAGAAGATCAGCATCATCCCCCGCGGCGTCGCCGCCCTCGGCTACACGATGCAGCTGCCGCTCGAGGACCGGTACCTGATGTCCAAGGCCGAGCTCCTCAACCGCATCACGATCCTGTACGGGGGCCGCGCCGCCGAGGAGATCGTGTTCGGCGACATCACCACGGGCGCCCACGACGACATCCGCAAGGCCACCGACCTCGCGCGCCGCATGGTCACCGAGTACGGCATGTCGCCCAAGATCGGCGCCGTCGACTACAGCGGCGAGGCCCGCGCCAACCCGTTCGGCATGGGTCCGAGCCGCAGCTTCACCGACGCCTCGCCCGACACCGCCGAGGCGATCGAGCGCGAGGTCCACGCCTTCCTCGACGCCTGCCACCAGCGCGCGCTGCAGATCCTGTTCGACAACCGCGTGGTGCTCGAAGAGATGACCCAGCACCTCCTCGAGAAGGAGGTCCTCGACGGAGAGGAGATGGGCAGCTGGCTGTCGAAGGTCGCGAAGGCCTCGGAGCTCGGAGACCCGCCCACGGCCGAGCTCGCAGGCTGAGCAGCGCCCGGCGACTAGAACTCGAGCTCGACGGCCGCATGGAGCCGCCACGGCGACCAGACACCGAGGTCGGTGGGCACGAGCACCAGGACCTCCTGCGCCACCGGCGACCCGGCGAGGTCCGCGCGGACGTACTGCGCGCCGAGCGAGACATGGCCGGTGACGCTGCGCAGGGGGACCTGCTGGTCGAGGTCCGCGCCGAGCACGAGGCGCTCCCGGGTCCACCACTGGCCCGTCACCGCGGCCTCCGTGCCGTACGACGCCGACACCTGCAAGGTCGCGGTCCACGGATCGGTCGGGAGCTCCCACCCGAGCGCCCCCGAGAGCACCCACCGCCGCGAGGCGTCGACGAAGCCCGGGACGAACGGGGCGCGGGGGTCGGCGAGGAGCGCGGTCTCGGCCCGCACCGGGTGGAAGTCGGCGTGGAGGGACACCAGCGTCCGCTGGACCCAGGTGCGCGCCAGGCCGGCGCTCAGCGTGGGCACCACGCGGTCCACGATCTCCACCGGTCCAGCGGGCCAGGGGTCGAGGGCCGTCGGCAACACGAACGGGAACTGCTCCTGCGCCACGTTCCCGCGCAGCGAGAACACCGTGTCTGCGCCGAGCGCCAGCGCCAGGTCCGCGTCCCAGCGGCTGGGCATCAGCGTGGTGCCCTCCACGAGGCGGGTCGGATCGAGCGCGCGGCCGCCAGACAGCGCGAGGCGGCGGTCCCAGCCGTTGGTGAGGGCCACGGACAAGCGGGGCGCAGCAGCCAGCACCGGGCCCGCCTGGTGCGCGATCCCGCTGCCGGACACCTCCCAGCTCCGGTGTCGCCAGGTGTCGCCCGCCCAGGCCGTCGCGAGCCACCGCTGGGTGCGCGCGAACGCGTCGGCCTGGGTCCACTGGCCTCCTTCGACGCCGACCCGCAGCTCGTGACCGCTCCCGGAGAGCGAGCCCTCTGCGGCGCCGGTGACGTGGTCTGCCTGCTCCGACCCGAGCACCACGCGGTCGGCCTCGCCAGCGAGCGTGACCGCGGCGCGGGAGTTGGACAACGACCAGCGGGCGAAGCCGTCGGCGCTCCCGAACGGGAGCGGCTCGAACGCCTGCTCGATGGCCCCGCGATCGAACCGGCCTCGCACCTCGATGCGGTCGAGGGTGTCGACCTGGACGGAGAGGGTCGCGTCGGCCGCGAGGTGGTCGATCGTGGGGAGGCGGGCCAGCTGTGGAGCGTGGCGGCTCGCAGACGCAGCGCTGGAGAGCCACACGTGGTCGCGGACGATGGGTCCGGCGACCCAGCCGTGGGCTGCGCCTCCGGGAAACGGTGCCGACGGGAGATCGCCGATCGCGCCCAGACGGCCCTGGAACGTGTTTGTTCCCGCGTTCGACGGGAGCTGCAGCGCACGGAGCGGGGTCTCCAGCCGGCCCGGATCCACGCGATGGTCCGTCACGACGATGGCGTCGTAGCTGTAGCCGGCGGAAGAGGTGGAGAGCACCTCGCTGATCTGGGAGCCGTCGAGCTGGTACTCGTTCTCGTTGGAGGCGCCGCCCGCCAGGTTGGGGTTGCCTCCCGAACCCGCCTGGACCCCCGCGGCCGTCTGGATCGCTGACTGGTACGACCGGCCCGTCGGGATCCTCTGGAGGAACTGCTTCTGCGGTTCGCCGCGCGCCAGCGACTCCGCGTCGAGCTCGTCCATGACGCCGTCGTAGTCCTGATCGGCCTTGCCGAAGAACCCACCTTCCAGCCCGAGGGGCGTGGTGGTCCACCTGTCCTCGCCTTCGCTGGGGGCGTGGACCGGACCGCCCGTGTCCACCGCCACGAACGAGGTCTGCGGGGTGACGATGGCGTACTCGAGGCCCAGGGCCAGGATCTGGTCGTCTCGCCCACCCCCCTGCGAGAGCTGGGAGACCTGTGCGCGCGCCCACGACGAGCCGAGGGTGCGGGTGTCGACGGCGCGGCGCGGCCACACGGCGAGCGGCTGGGAGGTGGCGCCGGACACGGTGACCGGGCCCAGGCAGTCACCCACCCGGCGCGCGAGGTGGTACCAGCCCTGCGGGGTGGGGAGCTGCACGTCGTCGGTCACGGGGCAGGCACCCCAGTCGACCCAGCCCCCGCCGAGGTCTTCGGTGGCCCCGCGCTCGCCGACCAGCAACACGTGGGTGTCGGAGACCAGGAGGGCGGCTGCCGCGCGGTCGCGGCGGGTCTTCCAGCCCACGACGAGGTCGGCGGAGAGCGGCAGGTCGTCGAGCGACATGCGGGCTGCGCTGCCCATGAGGTCGGGGCGGACGTCGCGGGGGAGGGGCGTGGCCCAGAGCTCGCGGACGGCGTTCCCGGCCTGCACCCGGAGCTCCACGTCGGCGCGCACACCTACGTCGCGCGGAGACTCTGCAGAGAGCGCCGTGAGCACGGTCGGGCTGCCGAGCGGGACGAACCGCGGCGGCGCGACCAGGGGCAGCGTGAGCTCCCAGTGGTCGTCGACGTACGCGACGGGCTGCACCACGGACAGCCGGACCTCGATGGCCTCGCCGGGCGGGAGGTTGGCGACGTCCTGGGTGAAGACGTTGGCGCGGAGCTCCTCGGTGAGCGCCGCGGTGCGCCCCTCTGCGCGGGCGGCTTCGTAGATCGCGCGGGCCTGCGCCCGGGCCTCGATGGTGCCCTCGATCTCGCGGGTCCCGATGCGCATGTGGAGGCCGTCGATGGCCGCGCCGTCGGCGAGGGGGAAGACGTAGACGGCGTCGACGAGCTCGTCGGTGGTGTTGCGGAAGCGCTCGACCACCTCCACGCGCGCGATGGGTCCACTGACGTCGATGGTCCAGGTGATCGACTCGAGCGGCAGGAACGGGCGCGCTGCGTACGCAACCCCGGTGAACCACCACATCGGACGCACTCCCCGACGGGACCTATCCGCCTTCGCCCTGGTGGGTAGCGCGCGGCACGCGATCGTTAAGCGCGGTGGACCCCTGCGGTCAGGCCCGGACCTGCCTGCGCGGGGTTCGGTGCCCGCCCCTGCCGGACCCGGTGCCGAGCCTGCGACCGCCCGCGTAGTCGACGCGCTGCGCCGGGAGGGGATCGACCGAGCGCCGTGGGCACCCTTGCCCATTCCTGGGCGTCCCCGCGCCGGGAACCCAGGGCTACGAGTGCAGCGCCCCCCACCCGCCCGTCCTCGGGCATCCCGGAGCTCCCATGCGCGTCAGCGCCCTGTCTGTCCTGTTCCTGGCGGCCTGTGGCACCAAGGAAGAGGACTTCGCCACGCAGTTCCCGTCCGACTTCTGTGCGTGGGTCGAGGAGTGCGTCAGCACGTCGACCTCGGCGGTCGGCGCCGACCCCCTCGAGGCCACCTGCGAAGAGGCGCTGGTCCTGACGGTGAACGCCTACAGCAACGACGAGAGCTGTGCCTACGACGCCGCGCAGGCGGACGCTTGCCTCGAAGCCATCGCCGTCGCCACCTGTGACGACCGGGACGCCATCGAGTCGGCCTGCGGCGTCGTCTACGGCGGCGACGTCTGCAACCTCACGCTCGCCGACTTCTGACGCTCGCCTGCGGGTGCCCACGAACGGAGACCCCGGTCCACCACGTCGGTCCTCCGCTCCCCTCCATCTGGGCTACGGCCCGCCGCGCCACTGACCAAGGTAGGAACACATGATGCACTGGGCGTTCGTCGTCAGCTTGTTGGGGTGCAGGGACGAGGACGGCGACGACTCGGGTCGCACGGACTCCCCGACCACCGAGCCTTGCTACACCCTCGCCGACGGCCGCTGTGTCGAAGAGACCTTCGACAACCCGCCGGTGTTGAACCCGGACGCTGACGGTGTGTATCGGCTCTCGCTCGCCGCCTCCGAGGTCGTGATCGACGGTGATCGGCACTGCGCGCGCGTCTACAACGGCGCGCTCCCGGGCCCGACCATCGTGACCGAGGCCCGACAGGGCGACGTCGCGCGGTCCATCCGCGTGGACATGCTCAACAAGCTGACCGGTCACGACTACCGCGACCTGGCCGGCCAGGACTGCACTTGCGTCGACGACGCTGGCGCCACCTGCCTCCCCGAGCACGTCCACGACGCCTGCGACGCCGGCGCCGAAGAGACCTGCGCCTGCACGAACGAGGACGGGGAGGAGTGCCACATGGCCGACTTCAACGTCACGAACCTGCACGCCCACGGCGCGCACGTGCGCCCAGACTACGCGCGCGGCGGCGCGGCCTGCGAGCCCGAGGTCATCGAAGGCGTCGTGACGGCCTGCCGCGAGTGCGGGGACGACGTCTGCGACGGTGACGACGCCGACGACGCCTGCTTCCACGGCGACAACGTCCTCAACGCCATCCACCCCTGGGAGGGCGCCCGCTACCGCTGGGACATCGACGAGGACGGCACCCACCACACCGGGTTGCAGTGGTACCACCCACACATCCATGGCACGACTGCCATCCAGGTCGCCTCGGGCGCGACCGGCGCCTGGATCGTGCGCGGCCCGCTCGACGCGCTGCCGGGCATCCAGGACGCCGAGGAGCGCGTGATGCTCTTCTCGACCCCGCCCGTCGGCGACGGAGGGTTCGAGCCGCTGGCCGAGGGTGAGGCCTGCTCGGAGACGAACCTCACGATGAACGACTTCGCGGTCCTGGGCGACTTCCTCGCGTCCCAGACCAACCTGATCAACGGCGCGCGCCGGCCGCGGATGGTGACCCCTCCGGACCAGGTGGAGCGCTGGCGCATCGTCCACGCCGTGTTCCTCGACGAGGTGTTCCTGGGTCTGTTCCAGGGCGAGGACGGCGACTGCAGCGCGTACACCGAGGAGTCGCTCCCGCTCACGCAGATCGGGCGTGACGGCCTGATCCTTCCCCAGACCTACACGGACGACTACGTGTTCATGTCGCCGGGCTACCGCGTGGAGGCGATGCTCGGCGGCGACGGTGTCCTGAAGGACGGCGACACCTGGTGCCTCGTGTCCGCGCGCTTCCTGCAGGACGGCGAAGGCGCCGTCGACGAGGTCGGCGGCCAGCCCAGCGCCCCGGCCGAGCCGCCCTCGGTCGAGGACATCCTCGCGCGGTTCCGGACCGACGGGGACGTCGTTGCCATCCTCAACGTCACGGCTTCCGCGGGGACCGCGACCGAGACGAAGCTGCCGGATCCTGCAGCCATCGCCGCGCTCGCGCCGCCCGTCGCCTTCGACGGGGTCGACGTGGACGCTGCCTGTGCCGAGGCCGCCACCGTGACCGAGCCGGAGGACCTCGACCAGGCCGCGGTCCTGCAGGTGGGCTTCTGGACCGTCGACGATGACGACCCGTGCGATTGCGCCGGCTACAACGTCAACTGCAACAACTTCGAGGAGACGGACCGGTCCGTCTACCCGGTCGACCGCGACCTGATGCTCGACGAGGTCGACCACTGGCGCGTACAGGCGTCCCAGGACGGCCACCCCTTCCACATCCACATCAACCCGTTCGTCGTCTGCCCGAACGACAACGTGTTCGACCCCCTTCCGTTCGCGCACTGGCGCGACACGTACCTGGTCAACGTGGGCCGCAAGATCGACCTGCTCACGCAGAACCGCAAGTTCACCGGCCCGTACGTCCTGCACTGCCACAAGCTCACCCACGAGGACCACGGGATGATGGAGGTCATCGGGGTGTGCGACCCGGCGACCGACCCCACGTGCGGTGCGTTCGCCTGGCGCGCCTGCGAACCCGACGACCTCGACTGCCAGCAGGCCCTCGCGGCGACCGACTGCGCCCTCGCGTCGAACAACGAGCTGGAGACGGGGCTGTGTATGGCCGAGCTCGCCTTCGGGGTCTGCGCGCCGGACGCATGCGCGACCGACGCCGACTGCGCCGACGCCGAGAGCTGCCAGGACGGCCGGTGCGCGCCAGCCGTTTGTACGCCGCCCTGCGCGCCGGGCCAGTCCTGCGTGCACGGCGACTGCGAGTAGGACCGTGGCCCTCCCGGGGTGGTACCTTGCCGCCCCGGGGGTGCGGCGCGTGACCTTGGAGCAGCTGGAGGCCTTGGTCGCCGTGGGGCGAGGTGGCTCGTTGATCGAGGCCGCGCGCGCCCTGGGCGTCCCGCGAAGCACGCTCCAGCGGCGGATCGCGGACCTCGAGGCGTCTCTGGGCCTCCCCGTGATCCACCGCGACCCCAGGGGCGTCGCCCTCACGGACGCTGGACGGCGCCTCGTCGAGCGGAGTCGAATGCTCCTCGACGAGGTCGAGCTGCTCGCCGCCAGCGTTCGGGACGCCTACGAGATCGGCGGCACGCTGCGACTCGTGTACCCCGTCGGGCTGCACCCCAGGATCCTGGTCGCTGCGGCGCGGGCCCTGTCGGACAGCCTTCCCCAGGTTCGGTTCCGCGCGACGCCCGGCCGGCACCCCGGCGCCCCTGGCGAGGTCGACGTGGCGCTGTACCTCGGCCCGCAGCCCCCGCCGGGTGGGTTCGTTGCCCGCGCGCTGTTCCGCGCCCCGGTCCGGCTCCTGGGCGCGCCGTCGTACCTCGCGGCGAAGGGCACGCCCGCCTCGCTCGCGGACCTCGAAGCCCACGCGATCTGGATGTGGGCCCCGGACGACACGGCGCCGGCGCTCGAGCTGCTCGCCGGCGGCGCCCTGCCCATCCGCGCCCGCGGCATCTCGCCGGATCTCCACCTGCTGCACCACATGGCCCGTGAGGGCATGGGCCTGGTCTGGGTCGTCGACGGCGGCCTGGACGAAGGGGCGGAGCTGGAGCGGCTTCTCCCAGTGCTGCCGGACCTGCTCGGGACGTCGGTGCCCCTGTGGCTGGTGCTGCCCGAAGCCATGAGGGACTCGCCGAAGATCCGCGAGGCCATCGAGACCATCCAGCGGCTGGCATCCACCTTCTGGCCCGGCTGATCCGCCAGCGCGGCCGTCACGATCGTCAGGCGCGGCGGACCGACGCGACCTCGCGCACGAGGCACGCGCGGAGAGACTCCGGGTCGAGGGGTGGGGCTGCCGCCAACCCCCG
>JBIKWC010000072.1:0-28414 GCA_044356535.1 Myxococcota bacterium | reverse complement strand
CGACTGCCTGTGTGGGGAGGACGCCTGGCTCGGCCACTGCGGCGGCGGGACGGAGGCCCCCCTGGAGGCCGTGCTCGACGCGATGTGCCGCACCTCCCCCGACGGGCCGGACGAGCTGTGCAACAAGGTCCCCGCTGCCGAGCGGGGCGCCGTGGAGGGCTTCCTGCGGCCCGGGGCCGCACTCGTTCCCGTGGTGGTCACGGACGAGGGCGACGGCTCCCCGCGGATCCCCGTGCTCGAGGCCTCGCCCGAGCCGTACGGCAAGGCCTACGCGCGGTTCGGTACCGAGGACGAGCCCGTTCAGCTCGTGTGGGCGGTGATCGGACCCGAGCTCACGGAGGACTACGAGCCCCGGTGCCCGGGCTTGTCGACCTCGTGGGGCGTGATGCGGCTGCGGTACCTCGCCCAGGACAGCGGCGGCCTGTACGAGGACGTGTTCACCCAGTCGTGTGGCCCGAAGGACCTGTCGGGCGCGCTCTCACGCGTGGGCGAGCTGGTGGAGCGCGGCGGTGGGGCGGTGGTGCTCCCGTCCGAGCCCCGGCCCGGGTCGCTGGCGGTCGTGGTCGGGAACCGCGGTGTGGACGCGGCGGTCGTGGAGCGCGAAGACGTGTTCGGCGCGCCGGTGTGGTCCGACGGCTGGGAGTACCGCGCGGAGACCCGGACGGTGATCCTGCACGGCGACGCTCGTCCGACCGGTGACGAGGACGTGAGCGTGTTCTTCCTCCCGCGCTGAACCCGTCTCAGCCGCGGAGCGCGGCCTCGACGATCCGCGCGAACGACGCTGCCTGCAGCGACGCCCCGCCCACGAGGGCGCCGTCGATGTCCGGACGCGACAGCAGCTCTGGTGCGTTGGCCGCGGTGACCGAGCCGCCGTACTGGATGCGGACGTCGTCGGCGACGGCGCCGTGGCGCTCGCGGAGCCAGCCGCGGATCGCGCCGTGGACGGCCTGGGCCTGGTCGGGGGTGGCGGTCTCGCCAGTGCCGATCGCCCACACGGGCTCGTAGGCGATCGTGAGCGCGGGGATCTGGTCCGGCGCGAGCTTTCCGAGCCCCACCGAGAGCTGCTCGAACACCACCGACTCGACCTGATCAGCCCTGCGCTCGGCGAGGGTCTCGCCCACGCAGTACACGGGAAGGAGCCCGGCGGAGAACGCGGCGACGAGCTTGTCGGCGCACGCGGCGGAGGTCTCGCCCCAGCGCTGGCGGCGCTCCGAGTGCCCGACCAGCGCGAACGCGCAGCCCACCTCGCGGGCGATCACCGCGGAGTTGGCACCGGTGAAGGCCCCGGACGGCGCGGCCTCGATGTCCTGCACGCCCACCCCCAGCGCCGAGCCCTGCAGGATCGGCACCACGGTCGGCACCGACAGCGCAGTCGGGAACACCGCGATCGTCGCCTCCTGCGTGCCGGCGAGGGCCCTCCGCAGCTCCTCCGCGAGCGTGGCGGCCGCGAGCGGTCCGAGGTTGAGCTTCCAGTTCCCGGCGACGAACGGCCGACGACCCATGGGCACCCTCCGACCAGGGTCTATCGCCCGCCGCGGCGCGATGGCGCCGGTCCGCCGATCAGGGGGTGTGGAGGAGGGCTTCGGCCCGTGCGAACTCCTCCGGAGGGACGTACAGGCGCGCGATCACCCGCTCCTCGGCGTAGCGCTCGAACACCTGCGACGCCTCGGACAGCGGGACCACCCGCTCGACCGGACGCCCCGTCATCCGCTCGAGGACGAAGATGTCGCCTGCGTCGCGGCGCTTCCGTCCCGGGCCGCGGTAGCGGGACACGCGTCCGGTCGAGGTGACTCCGATCACGTCCACCCCGGACTCCTCGAGGCGCTGCGACAGGCGGGTGGTGTCGGTCGTGCGGGTGGTGCCGTGGCGCTCCAACAGCCGCTGGTAGGGCTGCTGGTTCGTGATCCGGCGCGCCCAGGGATCGTCCACCTCGCGCAGGTGCGTGGTGAGCGAGACGTCGTCGGTCCGGAGGTAGCGGTCGAGGTCCGAGGGGTGCTGGAGCGGCCGGTCGGGGTGGTCGACGTGGCGCCGAAGCATCTCCTCGTAGATGACGGACTTGTGGTGGAAGTACACCATCAGGAACATGTGGTGGCGCGCGAGCAGGAAGTGGTCGAACGCATAGACGGCGCGCCCCTCGAGGGCGAGGTTGACCTGCCCGTCCGCGACCCACGTCGTCAGGTTGCCGAGGAGCCAGGAGACATCCACCTGGCCGTACCGCGCGCCCGAGAAGGTGGCGTCGCGCACGAGGTAGTCGAGCCGATCCACGTCGAGCTCGCTCGACACCAGCTGCCGCAGCAGCCGGCGGTGGTCGAGCCCGCCGTCGAAGAAGAAGTCGTCGGCGGGACGCACGTCGCCCCCGACCAGGGCTGCCACGTGGCGCGCGCCGAACGGGAAGTGGGCGTCGATCACGCGGCCGAGCTCCGTGCGCTCGAGGATCGCTACCGTGTAGTCCTCGTGGGTCGCGATCCGCTCGTCGGGTCGGATCCAGGTGAGGCCGAGCGTGGGGAGCGCGGGGAACGCGAACTCGGTGCAGTGGGACAGCGGCGGGTGGCCGAGATCGTGGCATAGGGCGGCGAGCCGTACGCAGGCACGGAACTCGGCGCGGGCGCCGGCGCGCGCGAACGGGAAGTCGCGGTAGGCCTGATCGAACGCCAGGCCCGCGAGGTGCATCGTCCCGATGGAGTGCGCGTACCGGCTGTGGGTGGCGCCGGGGAACGCGAGCTGGGAAAACCCCATCTGCCGGATGTTCCGCAGGCGCTGGACCCACGGATGATCCGCGACCCGGACCTCGGCGCCATCGAGTCGGGTCGCGCCGTGGATCGGGTCTCGCACCTCGAGGTTCACGCTTCGGGTGCCAGTGGTGGTACCGTCCGTGGCCATGACTCCCATCCGCGACATCGCGGACCTGCGTGCCGGCTCGGTCCTGTACCACTCTGCGTTCGGATTCGCCCGTGTCTCCGCGGTCGAGCCCGACTGGGTGGTGCTGCACTGGTCCGGGGGCGGCGACAACCTGCCCACGCGGGTCCCTCACGACGTGCTCCTCCGGGTCTATGCCGCGTGCCGGCCCGGAGGTTTCTTCGACCGCGCGCTCAACGCACCCGAGCCGCTGCGCGCCGATCTGGCAGAGCACCCGGCGCAGGTGCTGCAGGCCCTGCTGGCGGATCTCCACGGACCCCAGCGGGAGCAGGATCTCCGCGAATGGGTGGTGGGCCGCGGCTTCCTCGGAGAGCCCGTGTTCGGGCACTGGTGGTCGGCCCTGCAGGGGACCATCACCGACGACGCGACCTTCGTCACCTCCGCCGACGGCGTGTCGCTGCGCTCGACGGACGCCCCCGACACCGTGTCCGCGAAGCTGCAGAACCCGCTGCTTCCGGCGGGTCGCCGGCTCGACCTCGCGCTCGACAACCGCGCGGAGCTCACCGCCGACGAGTTCCTGCACCACGTGCTCCTGGCCTGGCGCACCGGCGGATCGCAGGTCAAGGACCTCGCCCTCGCGGCCCTCAAGCCCGAGTCGCCCGAGCGCATCCTGCGCGAGCTCCTCACGATGGGCTCGGACGCGATCGAGGCCATCATCCACGGCATCCGCCGCGCCGGGTGGGAGCCGAAGCAGGTGACCGACGACGTCCACCGCAAGCTCGTCCTGCTGGTGCTCCGGGGCCTGGACGAGGGGGGGACGCTGGACGCCGAGGGACGGCTCGCCGCCACCCTGGCGCGGTGGCCGAGCGCCGGGATCGTGGAGGGCCTGTCCGAAGCCGCGGGCTCCGCAGACGGAAAGCGACTGTTGCGCGCCTGCTTCGGGTCGCTGCCGCCGCGGCGCGCGGAGTCGCTCGCCCTCGAGCTGCTGGCGCTCGCGATCACGGCCGACGACAACGAGACCGCGCAGTGGCTGGGCGGAGAAGCGCTCGGGTTCGCGCTCGTCGGCACCGAGGAGATGGTCGACCGCGTCGGCCCCGACCACCCGGAGGTGGCGGAGTGGTTCCGGCACCAGTTCAAGGGGGTGGAGGACCGCCCGTCGCTGCCCGAGTACGACGATTCGACCGACGAGACGCTGCACACGGCCGAGATCGATCTGTCGGACGTGGTGTCGGTGCCGATGCCGATCGGCAAGCTGCCTGCGCGGTCCGGCGCTTCGCTGGTGGGGCTCGGCCTCGCGATGGCGCGCGCGCTGTCGGTCCACCACAAGGAGGGCCGCGTCGTGAACCCGACGGCCTTCACGGTGAAGGTCCTGCCGAACGAGACGATGGAGGCCGAGCCGTCGGACGACACCGCGAACTGTCCGCGCCCGCTCCTCGAGCCCGAGAGCCCTGCGTCCGACGTGTACGCGGCGTCGGTGTTGTTGCTGGAGGCGCTCGCAGGGCGGCCCTGGCCGCGCAACCTGCCCGCGAGCCGGGCGATCCCGTACCTGCGGACCTGTATTCCGCTGTTGCCGCCGAGCGCGCTCGCGCCCCTCGACGCCGGGCTGCACCCGGACCCGTCCCGTCGCCCTGCGGACGGCCTCGCGTGGCTCGCCCGCTGGCAGACCGCCGCGATGGCCGAAGAGGCCCGGGCGTACGCGGCCCGCAACCCCACTGCGCGCCTGCAGGTGGGGTACGACACGCACGTCGGCAAGATGAAGCTGCTGCTGACGCAGACGAACCAGGACTGCCTGACCATCGCCACGAAGGGGCCGCTGTCGCTGCTCGCGGTCTGCGACGGCATCAGCACGGCGAACGCGGGCTCCGGCGACATCGCCAGCTCGATCGCGTGCCACGTCATCGCGAACCTGTGGGAGCAGGCGCTGCCTCGCCTCGTGGGCGCCGGCCCTGGCGAGATCCGCGAGTTCCTGGACCGCGCGCTCAAGGCCGCGAACACGGCCGTGTGCGAAGCCGCCCTGCGCATCGCCGGCGGGAACCTCGACGGCCGCGTGCCCATGGGCACCACGAGCACGCTCGTCGTGGTGCACGGCAACTGGGTGTCGATCGCGTGGCTCGGCGACAGCCGCGCCTACCTCGTGGGCCCCCACGGCGCCTCGCTCATCACCGCCGACGAGAACCAGGCGGGCGAGCGGCTCCGCGCGTGGCACCTCGGGTTCCTGGACCTGTGGGATCCCGCGGGCTTCGCGCTGGTGGGGTACCTCGGGCACTTCAACGACGAACAGCGCCCGGAGGCCCTCTCCGCGCACCACGTGTCGTTCACGCTGCTGCCGGGCGAGTCGCTGATGATCTCGTCCGACGGCGTCACCGACTACGTCGCCGAGACCCACCCCGAGGTCGCGCAGGTGGTGGCCGACGTCGTGAGCGGCGAAGACCCGGAGGAGGCTGCTCGGCGCATGGTCGCCCTCGCGAACAAGGGCGGCGGCGGCGACAACTGCACGTGTGTGGTGGCGCGGCTCTGGCAGTAGCCGGGACCACCGCGGGCGGCTGCGGCGTGCCCGCCGTCACCGCGGTGACCTCGTCCGCTGCCTGGATCGCCGCCCCCGAAGGGAGGTCTACGGCGAGGCGTCCAGGACGGGCAGCGTGGACCACTCGCCCCACTGCGGATCGGGCTCGGTGAACAGGATGTCCACCCGGCCCGGGTTCGGTTCCACCTCGACGTTTCCCTGGAAGTAGGGCTCGAGGGCGGCCTCGACGTTCTTGTGGAACGAACGGTCGAGGTGCGGGATGTTCACGAGCTCGATCCGCGCTCGCGGGGGTGTCGAGATCTGGGCGAGGAACTCGACGAAGTTCACCATCGCGCGCACTGCCATGGCTGGCGTGGCCCGGGCGATGACGAGGGTGAACGGGAGGTGCGGCTCCTGCGAGAACTCGAGGTGTGCCTGGATCGGGAACCCGCGCTGGAGCTTCTCGGCTTTCTCGATCGCTTCGGAGAGCCAGGCGTCCGGGATCGGGCCGAAGCGCGGGAACGGGCGCTGGAGCGGCGGCGGCGCCGAAGCAGGCGCCCGGCTGCGGGCAGGATCTGGGGTGATCCGCGCGTGGAGCTCGGTCGCCACGTCAGCGTCCTCCTCCATCACGGTGACCTCGTCCACGTCCGGGTCCTTGGGGGGAGCGGGCGCCTTGAGCGGGGGAGGCGCCTTGCCACCGAGGGGGGCAGGCGGCGCTGCCCGCGAGGTGACTGGCGCCGGAGGGGCCGCCTGGCGGGAGATGGGCGGGGGCGTGCCGAACATGCCACCCGGCAGCGCGGTCCGCACCGACGGGTCGGCGGCGGCGGTGTCGGCCGCACGCGTGTTGCGAACGGACACCCCGCTGCGGGGGGCGGCACCGAGTGGTGACCCGCTGCGGGTCGAGGGCTCGTTCGCTTCGGGTGGCGGCGTCGTGGGCGCTGCCCGCTTCCCGGAGGAGGTGGCGGATGGAGGGGGCCGGATCCGCCCCGCTGCGCCGAACGGAGTGGACCGGTTGTTGGTGGTGCCTGCGCGCGCGCGACCCAGGATGCCGTCGTTCCGCGGGGCTTCGAGCGGGGTCACGGCCGAGGGCTTGGGCGGCTCTTTCGCGGGGGGCGGCTCGGGCGCGACCTCGACGAGGTCGGAGAAGTCGTCGGGGGCCGGTTCGGGCTCGGGCGCGGGGGCCCTTCCACCGCCACCGAGGCGAACGCCCCCCAGCCGCACCCCGCCGCCGTCGTCTGCGGGGGGCAGGGCTTTCGCGGTCCGCACGGACGTGGTGGCTGTGACCGGCGGAGAGTACCCGAGGGAAACGGAGTCTGCCGCGATCTCCTCTTCGTCGGGCTCGGGCTCGGGCTCGGGCTCGGGCGGCGGGGGAGGCGCGGTGGGGCGTCCGGTCGACGGGAGGGACTTCGCCCGGGCGAGGAGGCCGCCTGCAGGCTTCGGGGCAACCACCGGGGTGGGCGCTTCTGGCTCTGGCTCCGCGAGGGGGGGAGGCGCGGGCAGCCGCGGAGCGCCGGGCCTCGCGCCGAACCCGCCCGCGCCCAGCGCCGAGCCAGCCGAGAGGGGCGTCGAGGGGCCCGGGCCGCCACGGGGACGCGCCTCGGGGGCGGGTACGACGTAGCTCGGGCTGTCGTCGGTCCGTTGCGCCCCCGAAGGGGTGGTGGCCCGGCGCGACAGCGCGCTCGTCGCGGGCGCGGAGGCGGGCTTGCGACCGCGAGCGGCGACCGGCACGGGCGTTGCGATCCGCGGACGGGCGCCGGCCGGCGTGGCCCGGATGCGCTCCATGACGGCCTTCTGCGTGGTCAGGCGCGTGACCTCGTTCACGAGCTTCTGGTGCTGCTTCTGCTCCCAGGGGAGCATCGTGGTGTCGCGGCCGAGCGACATCGCCGCATATGTCGCGAACATCCACCCGAGGGTCATCACGCCGGCGAGCGCGACGAGGAGGGAGGGCAGCGCCGGAAGCTCTTCGGGGACGTAGGGCACGACGGCGTCGAAGGCGGCGAGCGTGCGCGCGAGGTCCGAGTTGAACAGCGGCACGAGCATGACCGCGATCGCGCCGACCAACGCGAGGACCGCCGCGGTGGCGAACAGCAGCCTCAGCAGCAGCAATGGGTGGACGGGGGAGGCGGTCCGCACCCGCAGCAGCAGGCGGCGCCAGTCGGCTCCGTCCTCGAACTCCTGCAAGGCCTTGCGGGCGGCCGTGAGCAGGCGATCGATGTCTTCCGGATTCTCGGTCTCGCGTTCCATGGTGGGCTACTCTACATCACGCGGGTCGGGCAGGCGCGGCGCGGACGGATCGAGGGGGCCCAGAGCCCCTGCCCCAGCGACTCCTGCGCCCGTGAGCGGGGTGAACGACAACGACACCTCCCGCCCCAACACGACCTCGAGGACCTCTGCCCGGCGCTCGCTGCTCCAGCGCTCGACGTAGACTTCCTCGGCGTCGACAGTCGCGTCGATCATGAGCTTTGCGCCTACGGTTCGCACCAGCAGGGTCCGGACGGGCTGGCGGTGGCTCCGGTCGAGCGAGTCCGCGAATTGCAGGATCGCCGACAGGATCTCCACCCGCCGCTGGTTCGCCTTGGAGAGCGCCGCGAAGGCGCGGTGTGTCTGCTTGGGGCGCGGCCCGCGGTGGTACCGCACGAGGTTCGCGAGCACTGCGAGGTCCGGGGCCGTGAACCCGGCCATGCGCGAGTGCAGGACCAGGTACTGCGCGTGTTTCTCGTGATCACGCGGGTCGATGTGGTGCCCGATGTCGTGCAACAGCGCCGCGAACTCGAGCATCGCGCGGGAGTCGAGGTCGAGGCCGTGCAGGCCCACGGTTCCGTCGAACATCCGCAGCGCGAGGCGCCGGACCTGCTCGTCGTGGACGCGATCCACCCCGTACCGATCCTGGAGCCGCAGGACGGATCGCATCCGCGGTGGGGTGCCCGCGAGCTCGTAGCGGAGCTCCGGCCGGTGGCGGTCGACCCAGTCCGCCAGCAGCCCTTCGCGCAGAGCGTGTTCGGAGGTGACGAGCTCGGCCCCGTCGAGCGACTTCATGATCTGGTAAAGCACCGCCGCTGCCGTCACCAGAGTGCTCCGCCTCCGCGGGTCCATGCCGGGGAGCTCGGTCAGGCGCGCCGCCCTCGTCGTCTGGAGGGTCTGCAACAGCGACTTCAGGGCCGTGCGCTCGAGGACGAGACCGTGTTCGTGTTGTGGCTCCGGTTGCCCTGCCGCGAGGGCTGCCATGCGGGCGAGCGTGCGGATCGAGCCGGAGGTGCCGTACATCACGCCCAGACCGGGGCGGATGTCGGTGATCCGGTCGAGCTCGCGGCGCACCAGCTTGCGGACCGCCCAGACCTCGTCTTCGGTCGGGGGATCCGAGAAGGGGACGGCCTCGGCGAGCCGGATGTGACCGAGCTGCAGGGAGTGGGCGGTGATCATCCGATCGGCGTCGCACAACACGATCTCGACCGAGCCCCCGCCGATGTCGACGAGGATGGCGGGTCCGCGAGCGGGATCGAGCTGCGGGCGGACGCCGAGCCAGATCAGGCGCGCCTCGTCGACGCCCGTGATCACGCGGACGTGGATGTCCGTCTTCTCGCGGACGCGCCGGCAGAACTCGTTCCCGTTCTTCGCCTCGCGCACCGCGCTCGTGGCCGTGCACTCGACGGCCTCCACGCCGAGCGCGTCCATGGCGCGGCGGAACGAGGCGAGGGCTTCGACCCCGCGGAGCATGGCCTCGTCGGTGAGCGCGTTCCGGCTGAGGGCGCCCCGCCCGAGCTCCACCTGATCGCGCGCCTGGTGGACGACCGCGATCTGCCCGTCGCGCCCTACGTCCGCCACGACGAGGTGACACGAGTTCGTCCCGATGTCGATCGCGGCGACCCTCATGGCGCGCCCGCAGGCGGCTTCCGGGTCTCCGGCCCGAGCTGAACGGGCAACGCGACCCCGAGGAGGGACGCAGTCCGGGCGATGGCGCCCACGAGCGAGTGGACCTCTGACCCCCCGGACGCCACCGCCGCGGTCGCGGCCTCCAGGTGTTCCGAGGCGCTCTCGGGGTCGGCGTGGGCTGCGGTCAGGCGCGCGAGCACCTGGGCGCGGACATCACCGCGGGAGCCGCCCTCTCGCCACGCCAGCTCGGCGGCCGCCAGCACGGTGGGTCGGTCGGCGTCCTCGAGGCTCGACTGGCACTTCCGGAGGAGGGCCTCCGTTCGAGCGACCGGGTCGCGGATCGCCACGAGATCGGCGAGCTCGGTGGCCCGCAGCTTCTCCCGGATGGCGTCAGCGGGGCCGTCGGTCTTGCGACGTCGCTCGGTGACGAGCGCGAGCAGCTCGGTCACCTCGGCGATGCCTTCGCTGTCGCCCAGCGCTCGAACGCGGCGGAGGGCTTCGCGGGCGGACCGTTCGGCCTCGTCGAGCCGCTGAGACTGGAGGGCCGCCTGGCCGCGCAGGCTCCACGCGCGCGCAGCGACGTCTGCGAGGTCGGGCGCTTCGCGGAACCCGCGATCGTTCACGACCTCGTCGAGGGCTTCGAACGCCGGCTCCGGGCGGCCAGCGCGGAGGTGCTCCAGGCCGCGACGCAGCGCGTCCGCGACCCGCACGTGCTCAGCCACCAGACGCCCGGAGCGCGTCGAGAGCGAACGCAGCAGCTTCGTTCTCCACCTCCTCGGGCACGAGGACCTCGCCGGCAGCGGGCGCGTTGCGGCAGAGCCACTCGAGCGTCAGGCCCAACACGGCGAAGTGGAGCAGCACGGGCTCGGGCGAGCCCGAGTTCGTGACGATGTTCAGCGGGTGTCCGTCGCCCAACACGGTGACGGCGCGACCGTGCTCGAGCTGGTACCGCGCGACCTGGGCGGCGACGTGATCGGAGCGCACCGCGCTGCGACGGATCCCTTCCACGTCGATCTCGTTGCCGCCGTGCCCGGCGTTGACGAGCACCAGCCCGTCCCTGGCGCCGCGGAGCGCCTCGAGGCTGACGGCGCCTGGACGCCCAGTGGCGGTCACGACCACGGCGCTGCGCGAGATGCCCTCCTCGAGGGTGGGCGTGGGGTAGCCGTCGTAGTGGGCGAACAGGCGACGCACCGGGTCCGCTTCGGCCACCTCGACGCTCAGCCCGGCAGCACGCGCGTACGTCGCGATCCCGCGCCCGACGGGGCCGTAGCCCACCACGAGGCAGCGTCGACCAGCGAGGTGCATGCCGGTCGTGGCGGCGACGGCCTGCCAGATGGACTCGCCGACACCGTGCCGGTTCTCCACCTGGTCCTTCAGGCGGCCGTCATTGATGTTGATGACGGGAAACGCCAGCTCCTGAACGCGGCGGCGGAGCTTCACGATCCCGGTCCGGCTGACCTCGACGCCGGCACGGACCTTCGGCACGGCCTCACGCCGCCGATCGAGGAGCGCGGAGAACAGCTCGAACCCGCCGTCGACCACGAGCGTGGGCTGGTGGTCGAGGAGCTGCAGGTGGCGGTCCTCACCGTCTCCCCCCGTGTACACGGAGCAGCCGAGCTCCCGCAAGAGGTCCACCGCGCCGGCGTCCGTCGTCCTCGGGTTCGACGGGCTGAGCACGAAGCTGCCACCACCGAGCGACAGCTCCCGCACGAACGCCAGCGTGAGGGTCGTGAGGTGGAGGTTCATCGCGATCGTGTGGCCGTGGAACGGCCGACTGGTCGCCCACCGGTTCCCGAGCTTCTGCAGGATGGGGAAGAACGTGTGGATCCGTCCGACCTCCTGCTCCGTCGTCATCGCGCGATCCGCGGACATGCCCGCCTCCGCCGGCCGGCTAACCGGGTGGTGCCGGATGGGGCTGGCAGGAATTCCGACCAACGGGTAGGTTTGCGGGATGTTCGGGATCACGCGGCGCAGGGTGCTGGTCGGTGGAGCGGTGGGGATCGGCTCGACCGTGGTCGGCGCCGGGGCAGCGGCCGTGGCGCTCCAGCCCGCCGAGGGCGCGCGGACGCTGTCGCCGCGGGAGCTGGCCATCGTGGACGCGATCGCCGTGGTGCTGTTCCCCGGGGCCCCGTTCCCGCTCGACGGGGTCGAGGCAGGGGTGGCGGCCGAGGTGGATCGCATCCTGTCCGGGATGCTCCAGCCGATCCATGCCCGGGGGTTCCGCGCCCTGCTGCTCGGCCTCGAGTGGGGCACCCTGGCCTCGCGGGGCGCGCCGTTCACGGCGTTGCCGATCGCCGTCCGCGCGGAGGTGCTGGCCACCTGGTCGGATCCGAGCGTGTTCGAGCGCCGCCTCGCAGGCGATGCGTTCCGGCTCGTCCTCGGGATGGCCTATTTCCAACACCCGGAGATCCTGCGCCACCTCGGCTGGGCTCCCGGCTGCGACGATACCGGCGCGGTGGGCGTGTTCGAGCGGGGGGCGTGATGCAGACGGGTCGGCTGGCAGCGTCGCGACACGGACCGGAGCTCGAGCTCGAGGCCGACGTGGTGATCGTCGGCGCGGGTGCCGGGGGCTGCGCGCTCGCGGCCGCCGTCTCGGAGCGCGGGAAGTCGGTGGTGTTGTTGGAGGAGGGGCGGCACTGGGAGCCGCAAGACTTCCGGCCACAGACCACGTTCGCGCTCCGGAACCTCTACCAGGCCCGCGGCGCCCGCTCCCTGCGTGGCAACGCGGTGATCCCCATGCCGGGTGGGCGCGGCGTCGGCGGGAGCACGCTGATCAACTCGGCCATCTGCTTCCGCACGCCGCCCGAGGTGCTGGCCCGCTGGCGTGACGAGTTCGGCTGCTCCGGTCTCGTACGAGAGACGTTCGACAGCTACTTCGACCGCATCTGGTCCACGCTCGGGGTCGGCGTGAACCCACCCGAGATCCAGCGCAACAACAACCTGATCTTCCGCGACGGCGTCGAGAAGCTCGGCCTGAAGGGGGCCTTCCTGCCCCGGTCGGCCCCCGGTTGTCGGGGGTGCGGCGTCTGCCAGTACGGTTGCCCGTCGGGCGGCAAGTACAGCGCAGATCGCACATTCCTCACCGAAGCGCTCGCGAGGGGCTCGGTCGCCGCCTGGGCGGACTGCCGCATCCGGACGGCGGAGACGCGAGGCGACGAGGTGGTGGCGGTCTCGGGGCAGATCCTCGATCCCGACACCCAGGAGGTCGTGGGCACCGTCCGCGCGCGCGGTGCGCAGTTCGTCCTGGCCGGCGGGCCGATCGGCAGCCCGATGTTCCTGCTCGCCAACGGCTTCGCCGACCACACCCATTGCGGCGAGCACCTGGTCGTGCACCCCACCGTCAGCGCGCTCGCCCGATTCCCCTGGGAGATCCGGCCGTGGTCGGGCGTGACCCAGGGATACTACGTGGACCTGTGGGACCAGGGGTTCCTGCTCCAGACGTTCACGACCACGCCCGATCAGACCTACCTCATGCTCCAGACCCAGCTCGGCGCCGACACGATGGGGGTCATGTCGCAGCTGGCCAACCTGGCGTCGGCGGGAGCGCTCGTCCACGACGAGGACAGCCAGGGCGCGGTGCGGCACACCCCCATCGGGCCCGACCTGTCCTACTTCCTCGGGGAAGGGGACAAGCGCAAGCTCATCGACGGCATGCGCCTCGTGGCCGAGGTCTACTTCGCAGCCGGCGCCCTCGAGGTGTTCCCGGGCCGCATCGGGCTCGCCCGGATTGCGAAGCGCGAAGACATCGCTGCGGCGTTGCCCTACTCGATCACGCCGAAGGAGCTGATGTTGTACGCCTCCCACCCGATGGGGACGTGCCGGATGGGCGGTGACCCCGCCAGCTCCGTGGTCGACCCGGCCGGTCGGGTGTGGGGCTGGAAGAACCTGCGGGTGGCCGATGCCTCCATCTTCCCGACGAGCCTCGGCGTCAACCCGCAGGTCACGACCATGGCTCTCGGGTTGTTCATCGGTCACGACCTCGCGGGGGCCTGATCGGGGACAGGCGTGGGGACTCGCGCGGAATGGGCCGCGTCGGGCTCGGCGTGTTGTGGTCCCGCAGGGCCCGAGCCGATCTGCTCGCACCAGATCTGGTACAGCGCGAGGAACATCGCCACGCCGACGGGCCCCACGAGCGCCCCGGGGAGACCCATCCAGGCGATCCCGCCCAGCACCGCCAGGAAGATCGGCAGCGGATGGATCGGGGAGCGTCCGCGCAGCAGGAAGGGACGGACCAGGTTGTCCACCGAGCCCGTGAAGGCGAGGTTCCAGAACAGCAGGAACAGGCCCCAGCCCCAGCCCCGCGTCGACCAGACCCAGATTGTCACCGGGACCCAGATCATCGCGGTCCCGACGAACGGGACGAAGCCGAACACGGTGGTGAGCAGGCTGATCAACAAGAGGTTCGGCACCGAGGCGATCGCGAACCCCACGAACCCCACGAACCCCTGCACCGTCGCCGTACCCACCGCACCGAACACGAGGTTGGTGGAGAACTCGCGGAACACCTCGAACAAGCGGCGATCGTGCTCCTTGCGCATCGGTGACAATCGCATCACCGCATGGAGGAAGCGCGGGCCCTCCATGTAGAGGGAGACGACGGCGAAGAGGTACACCAGCGCGTCGAGCGCCGCGACGAAGATGGAGCCGACCCAGGTGGGGAGCGTGCGCGCCAGCCCCTGACCGGCCGACACGGTCGCACGCTGCAGGGGCGCGACGAACGTGGCGGGATCGAGCCGGTACCCCGTGCGCGCGAAGATCTCGTCCGTGAGGGGACCGACCGAAGCGAACAGCGCCGTCGTCTGCTCCTGGAGCTTGCCGGCGTCAGCGAGGCGCACGATCTCGTTGACGGCCTGGAGGACCTCCTGCACGAACCACACGCCCAGGAGTGAAAGCGGCGCCAACACCAGCAGGCCGATGCCCCCAGAGGTGAGGGCGGCGGCGACCGCAGTGCGACCGCCGGTGCGGGCGAGCACCCGCTGGAAGATCGGCCAGGTGACCACGACCGTGGCGCTCGCGAACAACAGCGCGTCGAGGAACGGCCAGATGAGCAGCACCACGAAGACGCCGGTGATGACGAACAACACCGCCACCGCCCGGTCGCGGGTGACGGAGGACCAGGTACCCTCGCCCGTAAGGGGCTGACCCAGCAGGTCCTGGGGCGGTCGCTCGGCGGTGGGCGGGACGGGAGCGACCGGGGGAGTCTCGGTCATGCCGGGTCGGGCCGGCTGGTAGAGAGACGGACCAGATCACGTTCGATGCGGGCCACGAGCCCTCCTTTGACAGTCTTCGCGCCGACTTTCAGCGCGTTGCGGATGGCCCGGCTCTCGGAGCGGCCGTGGGCCTTGATCACCACGCGGTCGAACCCGAGCAGCGGCGCCCCACCGTAGACCTTCCAGTCGGTGAGACGCTTGATCTCCTGGATTCCACCGCCGAGCATGGCGAGACCCAGGGCCCACTGCAGCCGCCGGGACGACGCCTGCCGGGCGACGTCCTTCACCACGTCGGAGACGCCCTCGAGCATCTTGAGGACCACGTTGCCGAGGAACCCGTCACACACGACCACGTCGACGGTACCGCGCGGGATGTCGATGCCCTCCACGTTGCCGGCGAAGTGGATCGGGCTCTGGCGGAGCAGGGCGTGGGCGCCGACGATGGCGCGGGTGCCCTTGTTGGGCTCCGTGCCGTTCGACAAGAGCGCGACGCGGGGCTCCGGGATCTCGCTCACGATGGACGAGTAGACCGAGCCCATCGTCGCGAACGACACCAGATCCTCGGCGTCTGCGTCGAGGGTGGCGCCCACGTCGAGCATCAACGCGAACGGATCCTGGCGCGGGCCGTGCCGTTGCTCGGTCGGGTACACCGCAGCGAGCGCTGCGCGCCGGACGCCCGAGAGCCGCTGGAAGTGTCGCGCCGAGGCGAGGATGGTCGCGCCCGTGTGTCCGGCGGAGACCAGCGCCTGCGCCTCGCCGTCGCGCACGAGCCGGGCAGCCACGGAGATCGAGCAGTCCGGGAGACGGTCGAGCGCCTCCCGCGGGTCGTCGGACATCTCGACGCACCCGCTCGCGTGCGCGACGCCGATCCGCGACGGATCGTACACGGACCGCTCCAGGCGGGCCGTG
Organism: Myxococcota bacterium; assembly: GCA_044356535.1. GTDB lineage: Bacteria > Myxococcota_A > UBA796 > UBA796 > JACKER01. Next base: position 13,066 of record JBIKWC010000072.1, on the reverse strand, counting down.
ATGCGGGGCGCGTCGCCCACCAGCAGCACGAACGTGTCCCCGGGTTCCCGGGAGAGGCTCGCGGCGCCCTCCACGGTCGCGTCCAGGCCATTGTCTCCACCCATCGCGTCCAGCGCCACCGTGATCACGCGAAACCTCAGGGTGTCGGGGTAACCCCCGCGAGCGCAGAAGTCGCTTGGCCCGGGACGCAGCCAGCTGCGGTCCGTGGCGACCCACGGGGGGGCGGGCTAGCCATGGGCGACCTCTACAGGAGACGCCAATGAGCAACGAGCCGAAGAGCAAGAACATCACCTGGCACGGCGCGGAAGTGACGAAGGCCGAACGTGAGCAGATCCTCGGCCAGAAGGGCTGCGTGGTCTGGTTCACCGGGCTCTCCGGCTCCGGCAAGTCCACCATCTCGCGTCGCGTCGAGCAGAAGCTCCTGCTCGAGAACGTGCACGTGTACGTGCTCGACGGCGACAACATCCGGATGGGGCTGAACAAGGACCTCGGCTTCTCGCCGAAGGACCGCACCGAGAACATCCGGCGCGTCGGCTCCGTGGCCGCCCTCTTCGCGGACGCCGGCTCGGCGTGCCTCACCGCATTCATCTCGCCCTACCGCGCAGACCGCGACCTCGCCCGCGCCATGGTCGAGCCCGGCCGCTTCATCGAGGTCTTCGTGGCCACGAGCCTCGAGGCCTGTGAGTCCCGCGACCCGAAGGGCCTCTACAAGAAGGCCCGCGCCGGCCAGATCCCGGAGTTCACGGGAATCTCGGCTCCCTACGAGGAGCCCGAGAAGGCCGAGCTCGTCCTCAAGACCGAAGGCCGCTCCGTCGACGCCTGCGCCGACGAGGTGATCGCCCACCTGCGGGGCCTCGGCTACATCAACTGAGCCCCTCGGGCGCTCCGGGCTACGGTCTGGGCGCCCACTCCACTCGGTCCAAACGCGTGGGGTCCCCGAAACGAAGAGACCCTCCGGTTCGCCGGAGGGTCTGTTCGTTTCTGGGGGGAGCACCCGCACCCTCGGGCCCGGGGTGCTACTCCTCGCCGCCTTCGGCCTTCTCGGTCACGTCGCCCTCTTCGGCCTCGGCGCCTGCGGCCACCGCGCCGTCCTGGTCGTCGTCGGTCGTGTAGTCGCGCCACGACTTGCCGGACTCGCGCTTCTCCCGCTTGGGGGTGGCGCGCATCCGCATGTCTTCGTCGTAGGTGCCGGGCGCGCCGAGCGGCTTCTTCTTGGTCTTGCCACGCTGCGCATCGCGCCGGGTACGATCCTCGCCCCAGTCCCCTTCCCCCGGCGTCGCCGGTGCAGGCGGCCGGAACCCGAACCCTCCACCCGGACGAGCGCCACCGGGACCACCGGGCCGAGCGCCGGGACCGCCACCCCCGAAGCCACCCGGGCGCGGGCCGCGGTCGCCGAAGCCACCGCCCCCGGGGCCGCCGGGCCGGTCTCCACCGAAGCCGCCGCGTCGCTCGCCACCGAAGCCTTCGCCACCGCCACCGCCGTACCCGCGGCCCTGCCCGCCGCCACCGGGGGCGCCGCGGTCACCGTAGCCACCGCCGCCGCCACCGCCACGGTCACCGTAGCCACCGCCACCGCCACGGTCACCGTAGCCACCGCCGCCGCCGCCGCCGCCGTAGCCACCACCGCCGCCGCCGCCGCCGCGGTCACCGTAGCCGCCGCCGCCGCCACCACCGCCGTACGGCGGCCGACCACGCGTGTGGACCTCCGGGCCCCCGCGACGATCCCCAGGGGGGCCGTCACGTCGGGGAGGACCACCTGGGCCCCCAGGACCGCCTGGACCTCCGGGGCCTCCGGGCCGACGCTCTTCGGCCTCGTTCACCCGGATGGTTCGACCGTCCACCACTGCGCCATCCATCTGGCGCGTGGCTGACTGTGCATCTTCGTCTCGCTGGAAAGTGACGAACCCGAATCCGCGGCTCTTCCCCGTCTCGCGATCCAGGATGACCCTGGCTTCGCGCAACGCTCCGAACCGCTCGAACGCCTCACGGAGGGATTGGTCGTTGGTGTTCCAGCTCAACCCGCCCACAAACAGCTTGCTGCCCATGCTCTCTTCTGGAAGTGCCGTATCCGGCTCAAGGTGAGCCATGACTGTACCACGAGTTGAGGGCCGCGGCTCCCGCTCGATCGTGTTCAGCGCCGAACTGCGTCGAGAAACGCGAGGAAGTCCGGCGGCGTGCCAGGGGCCGACGGGATCTCCGGGACGCCTCCGAGCTGGAGCTTCTGGGCCACCCGCCCCTGAAGCGCGGCGATCGCCGGCGCGCCCAGCGCCTCGAGCATGGGCGAAGGGGAGCGACCCGTGCGCCGGGCGAGATCCTGGACCTGGTTCGCGGCGGCCTCGAGCGCGAGGCCCGACTGCGCGTACACGGTGGCGACGTCCGCCGCGGGGAGCCGACCGCGCGCCGCGAGGAGCACCGCCGCCTGGAACCAGGAGAACACGGGGATCACCCGGCGTCCCAGCAGCCGGAAGGTGTGGGTGGGCGCCGCGCCGTCGACCCGGATGAAGATCTCCTCCACACAATCGGCGCGCACCAGCGCGCGCGCCGCCTCGACGCTGCGTTCCACGGAGTCGTCGTAGGCGCCGCCCGCCCGCAACACGGACACCAGCACGTCGACACCGACCTCTCCGGCCAGGAGCGCCGCGTAGGTGGCGTAGATCAGCCCGTCCACCTCGGCGTCGTCGCCGAACAGGGTCTCCGTGGCGGTCGGATCGACGAGGCGCCGCTCCTCCAGCAAGTGGGGCAGCTTGTACCCGATCTGGCCCCGCACCGCGCGGAGGCGCCCCTTGCGCAGGTTCCCGAGGTTGTCCTTGAGGATGAGCCGGTCGACGCGCACGCCGTCGAGCGCGAGCTTCTGTGCGAGGACCGCCCGCATCTGGGTCGGCGAGCCCGACAAGACGCAGAGCTGGGAGGTCGGATCGGCGGCCTGCAGGCCCCGGATCAACGCAGCCGCCCCGGGGATCGTGCGCTTCTCGTGCGCCTCCTCGAACGCCGCGCGCACGAGGCCCCTGACCGAGTGGATCTCGGTCTCGAGGTAGGTGCGATCGAGATCCCAGCGGAAGACGTGCATCATGGTCCAGGTGGGCGCGCGAACCCGAGGGAGCTAACCGGTCGATCGTGTCACGCCTCGCGCCATGGCTGCTGCTGGCCGGTGTCCTCGCGGTCGTCGGCTGCGGAGGTTGTGCCTCCACCTCGGTGCTGGCGGCCACGTGGTCGCTGGACGGTTCGCGGGCCTGGTGGACGGCGGACGCGCGGGCCGTGATGGTCGGTCTGGTCGGCGCCGGGATCACTGCGGTGGTGGTCCTGGTGGTCGGCGCGGCCGGAGCGGTGCTCATCCAGCGTCCGTGGGTCGAGGTACCCCCACCCGCGGCGGTCCAGTGAGCCGCGAGGCCGCAGCGCGGGTGCGCCACGACCTCGGCAAGTATGTCGTGTTCGAGGTCGCCTGGCTGCCCGAGCACCCGTCGCCCGAGGCGCTGCGGGCGGCGCTGGAGCAGGACCTGCGGCGAACCCGCCGCGACGCGTCCGGCAGCCTCACGGCTCCAGAGCTCTGGCGCTCCCTCCACGCCGGGCTCGGAGCGGCGGCGCTCGAGCCCGAAGCCCGGGAGGTGGATCGCCTCGTGGCCGAGTTGGAGCCGCTGCTGTCCTGCCTCGACGCGCCTCGCCCGGATCCGGCGGCACTCCACGCTCTCGCGTCCCTGGCGGAGCAGATCCGGCGCACGTGCTACGCGTGGTGGGAGCGGACGCGCGGGAGCTGACGTGGCCGAAGTGCTGGTGGTGGACGACCAGGATCGGACGGCGGACGTGTGTCGCCGGTTCATGCCCGAGCACCACTTCCGGGGGCCCGCCAGGAGCTGGAACGAAGCCGCCCGCGCGCTGCGCGAGGCGCGCGGCCGCATCGACCTCGTGTTGCTCGATGTCCACTTCCGGATCCCTGCCTCCGAACTCCTCGGGTTCGAGCCCGGTCTGTCCCCCGCGCAGGTCGATCGCCTGGAGCGCAGCCAGGGCCTGCTGATCCTCCGGAAGCTCCGCGAGGCGTGGCCTGACCTGGCGGTCGTGCTCACCACGGGCCGGCGGGAGCTCGATCTCCACGACACCGAGGACGAGGAGTACACCTACTTCCTCGAGGACGAGCGGTCCGACGAGCGCGTCGACGCACAGGTCCTTCGGGCGCTCATCCACCGCGTGGTGGGCCAGGCCGGGCACGTCCAGGACGGTCCGGTGTGGTGGGGGACCTCGCTGCGGATGCGGCGGATCCGCCAGAAGCTCGAGGTGTTGTCCCGGGGGCGCCTCCCAGTGGTGTTGTCGGGCCCCACGGGCACCGGCAAGTCGCTGATCGCGCGGACCTTCGTGCACGAGCGCAGCGGCAGGACCGGCGCCTTCGTGCAGGTGGACCTCTCGACGCTTCCGCGCGACCTGTGTGCTGCCCACCTGTTCGGGGTCGTGAAGGGCGCGTACACGGGCGCGACCAACGACCGCCCCGGCGCCTTCGAGGCCGCCCACGGCGGGACGTTGTTCCTCGACGAGCTCGGCAACCTCTCCCCCGACGCGCAGAAGCTCCTGCTGACGGTCCTGCAGGAGGGCAAGGTGGCGCGGCTCGGTGAGCTGAAGGACCGCCCCGTGGACGTGAAGCTCGTGGTGGCGACCAACGAGGACCTGCGGGCCAGGGTCGCCGACGGAACCTTCCGGGCGGACCTGCTGATGCGCCTGAACCCCGCGGCGGCGGTGGCGCTGCCCCCGCTGGTGGAGCGCGGCCCCGACATCGAGACGCTCCTCCAGTTCTGCCTGGAGCAGGCGCTGGCGAGGCCCTACTTGCGCGGCCTCGTGGACGGGTGGGCCGAGCGGGCGGGCGCGAAGGACCGCCGGGTGGTGGTCAGCACGGCGGAGCGCGCCCCCGAGCAGCGCGCGGACGCCCTCACGCTGTGGTTTCCACCGCGGACCGCCCGGTTGCTCGACGCGCACCCCTGGCCCGGAAACCTCCGGGAGTTCGCCATGGTCGCCGAGAACGCCGCGCTCTTCGCGCTCACCGAGCTCGCCGCGGTCCCGGGCGGTGAGCGCGCCGACGTGGTGCTGGTGCGCCCGAAGCTCGTGGCGGACCTGCTCGGCACCAGCGTCGCCGCCCCGTCGGTGGCTGCCCAGGACGCCTCGTCGCACCGGATCGTGCTCAGCCCGCAGGACACCCTCAACAAGGTGGCCGTCGAGGTCGAGCGCCAGTACTTCGTGGCGTTGTGGCGCCGGTTCGGAGGGGACTTCGGGCGGATGGCGGAGGTCCTCCTCGACGACGTCGACGCCGCCCGCAAGGTGCAGCTGCGGTTCAACCAGCTCGGCCTGAAGGTGCGCGAGCTGCGGGCCCCCGAGACGTGATCGCGTTGCTGGCGGCGTTGGGCCTCGCTCCCACCTGGGCCGCCGCCCCCGACGAGGTGCCGGAGAGCCTCGTGGGGGCGCTGTCCCCAGTGGCCCGGACCTTCTTCGAGGAGGCCCGGTCGCTGGAGCGCGAGGGGCGCTTCGCCGACGCCGCGCTCCGGTATCGCGCCGTGCGCAGCGCGGATCCGGCCTTCGGTCCCGCGTCGATCGGCCTCGCGCGGGTCCTGGAGGCGCAGGGTCGCACGGAGGAGGCGATCGGCGTACTCCGGGAGCGGCCGTTCGACGCCGACGCGCTCGAGCAGCTCGGCGAGCTCTCGTACGCCGCCGACCGGTTCGACGACGCCGCCGAGGCGTGGCACCAGCTCGTCGCGCTCCGGCCCGAGTGGCCGGGGGCCCTGGTGTTGGAGGCGCGGGCCCTCGCGCGGACCGACGTGGTGAGGGCAGCGGCGGTGCTTCGGAGCTACCTGGGGTATGGCGGGATCGACCCGGTCGGGGACGGGCTGGTTCCGGTGGCGGGTGCCGTCGCAGAGGAGCTGCGTCGGACCGGGCGCCGCGATGAGGCCGAGGGCCTCGTGAAGAGCGTGCTCGCCGCCGATCCCGACTCCGCGGGCGTGCTCGCGGACCTCCTGGTGCGGATCGAGGTGGACCTCGAGGCGGTGGCCCTGGCCGAGGCCGGTGACGTCCCGCTGACGCCGCCACAGCGGCTGTTGCTTCGCGAGGCCCACGAGCGCTTCGCCCGCGGCGAGCTCGACGGCGCTCGCCGGCAGCTCGAGGTCCTCGTGCTCGAGGCGCAGAACGCCGCGGAGGCCTGGGGGGCCCTCGCGGAGGTGCGGGAGGCCCAGGGAGACGCGGTGGGCGCAGAAGCGGCCTGCCGGACCGCGATGCGGCTCGACCCCCGATCCGCGGAGTGGCCTGCTCGGCTCGGGGACCTCCTCGTGCGCTGGTTCGCAGGCCGGTACGACGGCGAGGCTGCCGCATCCTACGCCCGCGCGCTCCGACGCAGGCCCGATGACGCCGAGCTCTGGTACCGCCGGGGACTCGCGGAGCGCCGCTCCGGGCGGTGGCGCGTCGGGGTGGCCTCGATGGAGCGCGTCCTGGAGCTGGCCCCGGAAGGCCCGCGCGCTGCCGAAGCCCGGTTGGTGGTGCAGGGGGCGGCGCTGGTCACCGACGGAGCTCCGGTCACGGTCGCGGCCCACGGTCGGCCCGCTGCGCTGACCGAGGACGCGTGGTGGGCGTTCCTGCGCGCGTCGGCCTGGCGGGAGCGCCACGAGGTGTGGGCCCTGGACGAGGCCCTGGACGAACTGCGGTACGTGCGCGGCGCCGCGCCGAGGTTCGCGCCGGCGGTGGCGCTCGAGGCCGAGATCCACACGGCGCGGGGGGATCGCACGCAGGCGGTGGCCGGGTGGGAGGCCGTCCTGGCGCTGGAGCCCGGAGACCCCGAAGCCAGCGCACGCCTGGCCGAGCTCGCGGAGCGGGCCGGGGAGCCGTCGACCGCGTTGTGGGCGCGCGCGGCCGATGCCGGGCACCCGGGGGCGTTGTTGCGCAGGGCGCGGGCGGGCGCCGCGTCGGGGCGGTGGTGGAGCGCGCGCGCCGACCTGCGCGAGCTGTTCGCGCGGACCTCGTCGGGGGAGGTGTTCGTCGCTGCCACCGCGCTGGACCGGGACCTCGCGTCCCGGGTGTGGGCTGCGGAGCTCCTCGGCGCGGCGGGGGTGGCGGGCGCGCTGGCGGTTCCGGTGGCGATCCGGTGGCGTCGGCGGGGCGGCAAGGGCCTGGACGAGCTGGTCGCCGCGGACCCTGCCGTCTGGCGCGATCTCGCGAGGCTGCTGTCCGCGGTGCGCCACGAGGTCGTGAAACACCACTTCGGGCTCCTGGAGGCAGTGGCTTCCTCGCTCGACGAGCGGGATCCGGAGGCAGCCCGCTTCGCGGCGGAGCGGTGGTTCGGTCCAGCGGGGGCGGTGGCCCGGCTCCGCGGGTACGTTGACGAGATCGAGGCGCTCGGCCGATCGGTCGGGGTGCGGGTCAACCTCCGGTGGCGCGACCCGCGCTTCCGCCCGCTGCTGGAAGCCGCCGAGGGACTGTCCCGCCTGGAGGGCCCGCTGCGCACCGCGGCCGGGCCCGCCCTGGCGGATGGGCTCCGGCGGCTGGCAGGCCCCCTGGGCCGCGACGCTCACGCAGCGCTCGGCGCGCTGATCGACGAGCTGTGTGTCCTGCAGGTGGACGCGGCGCTGCTCCTGGAGGTGCACCGGCGCGCTGCCGCGGAGTTCCCCGGGCGGGCCGTCGCTCCACCCGAGATCGCCGTCAGCGGCGGGCCGCTCCGGGTGCGCATGATCCGGCGGGAGCTCGAGGACGTGCTCACGAACCTGATCCGCAACGCCTTCGAAGCCACGCCCCTCGACGGCGACTCCGCGGTCGGGCTGTTCGTCGCAGTCGAGGAGGACCCGATCACGTTCCTGGAGCGGGTCTCGATCACCGTGGCGGACCGCGCGCCCGGCGCGCTCACCACCCGGGATCTCCGGGGCCGCCACCTGTCCCGGGGTCTCGGGCTCGCGGTCGACCTCGTGGCTCGCGCGGGAGGTTCGATCTCCGTCTCTCCCCGGCCCGGCTACGCCAAGGGAGTGGTGGTCCGCGTGCCGCGGGTGGAGCCCGGAGGAGAGGCGTCGTGAAGCGCATCCTGGTGATCGAAGACGGCGCCGAGTACTCCGACACGTTCGGGCGCTTCCTGGCCGACCGGTACGTGTTCACCCGGGCGGGCTCCGGACCGGAGGCGCTGGCGGCGCTCCGTTCGGCCAGCTTCGACGCGGTGTTCCTGGACATGCGGTTCGATCGGATCCCGCCGTCCCAGCTCCTGGGCGACGCGGATCAGCTCGCCGACGAGCGCTTCGATGGTGACGTGGTCGCGGCCCGCAGGCACCTGGAGGACCAGCAGGGCCTGTTCGTGTTGGCGGCGCTGCGCGAGGCGGGGTGCTGGCTGCCCGTGTTGATCAGCCACGACTTCGGCGGGGAGGGGCGGCGCCTCGAGCGCCTGGTCGCCGTGCAGGGGCCGCTCGACGCGATGCCCGACGTGCTGCGGCCCCAGGACGTGATCGAGCGGCTGGAGCGGCTCCTCGCCCGGGCACCGGGAGCCTCAGACCCCCAACCACGTTGACAGCCACGGCTCCTCGACCCAGACCTCGGCCGGCACGAACGGCGCGAGGGCCAGGGCCATCGCCCGCGCGTCCGCGAACCGCTCGCCCGCCGCGAAGCGCGTGGCCTTGGTCAAGACGGGGCGGAGCACCGGGGGCGCCGCTTCCCAGCGGGGGTCGTCGGGCGGGCAGGAGAACAGATCCACCGGGTTCCGCCGCGCCGACAGGTTGTACAGGGTGGCGCCGAGCGCGTAGAGATCCGAGCGCGGGTCGACGTCTTTCGGGCAGAGCCGCTGCTCGGGGGGCATGTACGCCACGGAGCCGAGCAGGGCGTCCGCCTCGGTCTCGACCTCGGCGTCGGGCACGAGGGCCACGCCGAAGTCGGCCAGCAGCGCCTCCCCGCGGGCCCCGATCAGGATGTTGCCGGGCTTCACGTCGCGATGGACCACGCCGCGCTCGTGGGCCACGGCCAGCGCCGAGGCGACCTCGACCCCCCACCTGGCCACCACGGTGACGGGCAGGGGACCCTCGCGTTTGTTGCGTTCGGCGGCCGACCCACCGGGGGCCCAGTCGATGACCACGTACGCGAGGTCGGATGGGCGGTCCGTGCCCATGTCGCGGATGCGCGCGATGTGGGGGTGGCGCAGGAGCACCATGGTGACCGCTTCGGCGGCGAGCCGCTCGCGCACCCGCTCCCAGGTGGCCAGCTCGGGACGCAGCACCTTGAGGGCTGCCTCGTCGCGCTCTTCGCGGTCGCGGACCCGGTAGACGAGCGACATCCCGCCTTTGCCCGCGAAGCCGACCACCTCGAAGCGATCGCCGATCACCTGGCCGAGCTGCGGTGGGCGCAGCTCCGTGAACTCGGCGGGCACCGCCGTCATGCGGGCCCCCGCGGCAGCCGGATGACGAAGCTCGCGCCGTGTGGCTCGACGGGCAGGTGGGTGAGGGTCCCGCCGTGGGCCTCCACCACCTGCCGGGCCACCGCCAGACCCAGGCCGCTGCCCCGGACCTTGGTGGTGAAGAACGGCTCGAACAGCCGGGGGCGGTCTGCTTCGGGCACCCCCGGGCCGTCGTCGGAGACCACGAGCTCGACCCGATCGGACCCGGTCCGGCAGCGCAGGGTGACGGTGCCTGCGCCGTTGGTGGCGTGGGCCGCGTTGAGCAGCAGGTTGAACAGGACCCGCTGGAACATGCCGGGATCGAGGTCGGCTGTCCCCTCGTGGGCGTCCACCACCACCCGCATCTGCGCCGCCGCGGGGTCCTGGGCGTACATCTGCGCGATCTCCTCGAGGAACGTCCGGCACTGCGTGGGTCGCCGCACCGGGGCGCGCGGACGCCCGAAGGCGAGGAGCTCGTCCACCATCCGATCGAGCTCCGCCAGCCGGGCGAGGACCTTCCCCACCATCGCGAACTCCTGCGTCTCCGGGGTGAACCCCTTGCGCAACACCTGGAGGACGCCGCCGATGCTGGTGAGCGGGTTCTTCACCTCGTGGGCGACGACCGCGGCCATCTGCCCCAGGCTCCGCAAGGATGCGCTCCGGGCGAGCTCCTCCCGAGAGTGGACGAGCTCGTGGATCGTGCGGTGCAGCTCGCTCGTGCGGAACGCACGGTCGAGGCCCGTGGCGGCGATGTCGGCGAGGGCCTCCGGGAGCCCGGAGCGTCCGGCGGCGGGCCCCGCTGCGCCGAACCCCACCACCAGGGCTCCGAACAGGCCTCCACCGGACGTGAGGAGCCAGGACCGGACCGTCTTCACCCCGGGGACGGTGGCGACCAGCAGGCGGGCGGCCTCCGAGTCGAGAGAATCGGGGGCGACGAGCGCTGGGACCCCGCGGACCGCAGCGAGGAGTGGCGACCCGTCCGCAGTGGTCGACAACACGGCCACGACCTGCGCGCCGAGCAACGAGTACGCCGCGTCGGCCAGCAGCAGTGGAATGACCTCGGGATCTTCCGCGTCGGCCACCTGTCGGGAGAAGGTGGTGATCGCGTCGAGCGCGTCGGTGGTGGGCAGCGCGAGCCTTCTCACGCGCGCTCGTAACCGTAGGATTCCGACCCGGACCACGTTAGGCGCGGCGCACGGGGGTGGTCGTGTTCGCACAACAGGATCTGTTGGGGTTCACCGAAGAACAACTGCGGCAACGCCTCTCCTTCTTCCGCATCGGGCCCCCGGACCTCGCGCGCCTCGTGGCCATGCGGCCGCTGATCGAGCGCCACACCCCCGCCATCGTCCAGGCGTTCTACGAGCACCTGCACTCCCAGCCCGAGACTGCCGAGTTCCTGCGCGATCCGATGATGCTCGAGCGCCTGAAGGTCAAGCAGGCCGCCTACTTTCTGGAGTTGTTCGGGGGGCGCGTCGACTTGACCTACATCGCCAACCGGCTTCGGGTGGGCACGACCCACGAGCGCCTCGGGGTGCCGCCCCGCTGGTACATCGGCGCGTTCGATCGGTACCTCGAGCTCGTGCGCGGCTTCCTGATCTCCGAGGGCACCACCAGCGAGGACCTCCAGCTCGACCTCGCCGCAGTCGAGAAGCTCATGCACTTCGACGCAGCCCTCGCGATCGACGCCTACATCGCTGGCCACCTCGCGACCCACGAGCGCCAGCAGGCGGCGATCCGCGAGCTGTCGTCCCCCGTCATCCGCGTCCACGATCGCGTGTTGCTGCTGCCCCTCGTCGGGACGATCGACAGCTACCGGGCGCAGCAGGTGATGGAGAGCTCGCTGATGGGCGTGGGCGCGGAGCAGGCCAGGGTCCTCATCCTCGACATCGCGGGTGTGGCGGTGGTCGACACCCAGGTCGCCGACCACCTCCTCAAGACGACGGCGGCGGTGCGGCTCCTGGGCGCGCAGACCATCCTCACGGGGATCAGCCCGCAGGTCGCGCGGACCATCGTGGAGCTCGGGGTCGACCTGTCCGCCCTCCACACGCGAAACAAGCTGAGCGACGGCCTCGAGCTCGCGCTCGGCATGGTGGGCAAGCAGATCGGCGCGAGGGTCCCGTGAGCGCCGGGATTCCCATCCTGCGGATCCGGGGGCACATCCTCGTCTCCGTCCAGCGGGAGCTCGGCGACGACGTGGTGGAGCAGTTCCAGCGCGACGTGTTGTCCGCGATCGAGCAGGCGCGGGGCCCGACCGGTGGGCTGCTGATCGACATCAGCGGGCTCGAGATCGTCGACACGTACGTGGCGCGGGTGCTCGCGGACACCGCGGCGATGGCCCGGCTCATGGGTCGCCAGACGGTGGTCTGCGGCATGCGCCCCGAGGTCGCCGCCACCCTCGTGCAGATGGGGTACTACCTCGAGACGGTGACGACGGCGCTCGACGTGGACGACGGGCTCGACCGGCTCGGCCTCCCGCGATGACCCTCACCACCCTCGTCGCGGAGCGCCTGCCGATCCGGACGGAGGGCGACGTGCAGCTCGTGCGCCGGCGCGCCCGCGAGCTCGCCCAGGTCGCGGGCTTCGACGCGTTCGCCTCGGCGGCGGTGACGACGGCGGCCTCCGAGCTGTCCCGCAACGCCCTGGTGCACGGGGGCGGTGGCACTGCCGTGCTCGAGCGCGTGCACGACGGCGCGCGCGAGGGCCTTCGGCTGTCGTTCGAGGATCAGGGGGCCGGCATTCCCGACGTGGAGAGTGCGCTGCGCGGCGGGTTCAGCACCGGTCGCACGCTCGGGCTCGGCCTCTCGGGGTCGCGGCGGCTCGTGGACGAGTTCCGAATCCAGACGGCGCCAGGCAACGGGACGACGGTGGAGGTCGTGAAATGGTGTCGCTTCCGCCGGTGAGCGTGATCGATCGGGCTTCCGTGTCCGTGGTGCGGCAGCGGGTGCGTTCGGCGGCGCTCGACGCAGGTCTACCCGAGGTCGAGGTCGAGGAGCTGGCCCTCGCCGCGAGCGAGCTCGCGCAGAACCAGCTCGACCACGCACGCACCGGCACGTTCCGGGTGGAGCGGATCGAGCGGGACGGCGTCGCGGGCGTCTCCTTCACGGCGTCGGACAGCGGGCCGGGGCTGGCGTCTCCGGCGGCCGCCTTCGCGGGGCACGTGGTCCCGAACGGGTTGGGCGCGGGCCTCCCCACCGTCCGACGGCTCGGCCGAGAGCTGGACGTCGACGTCCGGCAAGGGGAGGGCACGAGCATCACCATGCGGAGGTTCGCGGGCCGCGTCCGGTCCGGTCCGGAGCTGGTGGTCCTCGGCCGGGGGCTCGAGCACCCGAGCGGTGACCACGCCTGGGTCCACCACGACCCGCGGGGCCTGACGCTCGCGGTGGTGGACGGTGTGGGGCACGGGGTCCCCGCGCGAATGGCCGCAGACGCCGCGGTCGGTGCCGCCGCTGCGAACCCCGATGCCAGCCCAGGGGAGCTCCTGCTCCGGATGGACGAGGCGTGTCGCAACACCCGTGGTGTGTCCGTGTCGGTGGCGAGGTGGGACCTCGTGGCCCACACGGTCGCGGTCGCGGGCGTGGGGAACGTGTCACTGCGCCTGTTCTCGGGGGACGGCCCAGCGCGGTCGCTGCTTCCCACGCCAGGCATCGTGGGAGCGCGGTCGACGCGCCGCGTGACGGAGCGAGTGTTCCCGCTGGGGTCGCGCCCGAT
>JBIKWC010000338.1:0-7764 GCA_044356535.1 Myxococcota bacterium | reverse complement strand
CACCGAGATCCTGCAGAACTCGGACGCGGTGGGGGACAGCGCGGGGGAGTGGTTCGAGGTGCGGAACCGCTCGGGTTCGGACGTGGACCTGGACGGGCTGGAGCTGACGTCCGGGGCGACGGTGACGGTGGCGGGCTCGCTGGTGGTGGTGACCGGCGGGTACGTGGTGTTCGGGGTGAACGGGGACTCCGCGGTCAACGGCGGGGTGGCCGTGGACTACGAGTACGGGTCGGCGCTGACGCTGGCGAACGACTCCGACACGTTGTCGATCGGCGCCGGTGGCTCGGTGCTGGACGAGGTGTCGTGGGACAACGGGGTGACGTTCCCCGACCCGCAGGGCGCGTCGATGAGCCTGGACCCGACGCCCGGCACGGCAGCGTCGAACGACGACGGCACCAACTGGTGTGAAGGCGTGACGCCGTACGGCGCGGGGGACCTCGGAACGCCGGGCGCGGCGAACCCGGCGTGTGGCGCTTCCGCCGTGCTCGGCGTCGGTGACCTCGGGGTGGGCGACCTCGTCATCACCGAGATCCTGCAGAACCCGACCGCCGTCAGCGACAGCGTCGGGGAGTGGTTCGAGGTGCTCAACACCTCCGGGAGCGACGTGGACCTCGACGGGCTGGAGATCACCTCCAACGCCACGGTGCCGGTCGTGGGCACCCTGGTGGTGCCGGCGGGTGGGTCGGTGGTGTTCGGCGTCAACGCGGACCCGCTGCTCAACGGCGGCGTCAGCGTGGCCTTCGCCTACGGCAGCTCCATCACGCTCGCCAACGACGCGGACGAGGTCTCGATCGGGGCCGGCGGCGCCGTCCTGGACGAGGTGGCCTGGGACAACGGCGTCACGTTCCCCGATCCGTCGGGCGCCTCGATGAGCCTGGACCCCGGCCAGACCGATCCGGCGGCCAACGACACGGGCGCGAACTGGTGTACGGGCGCGTCGGCGTTCGGCGCCGGCGACCTCGCCACGCCGGGGACGGCCAACCCGCCCTGCTGATGCCGCTCAGTAGAGGACGGTCAGCACGAACTCGCCGTCGTCGGCCGCGGTGGCCCCGTCGAGGACCACGAGCACGGTGTCGCCGGCGGTGAGCTGCACCTGGCGGGGGCTGGTGTCCGTCGCGCAGAGGAGCTCGGCGCCGGCGCAGTCCCCGTCGAGCAGGTACCACCTCGGGTCCGGGATCCCAGCCGAGGGGAGGAAGTGGTAGAGGGCGGTCGCCGGGGCCGTGAACACGTACGTGACGTCGGAGGCGCCGGCGCCCCCGCAGCTCCCGGCCAGGTCGTCGGCCGCGCCCACGGTGGTGCCCACCGCTTGGAAGGTCCCGTAGGAGTCGAGGAGCTCGGACTGCGGACAGGCCTCGATGCAGTGCGCCTCGGCGGCACAGTCGGGATCGAGGCAGTCGGTGAGCCCGTCGGCGTCCTCGTCGGCCAGCGTGTCGCACCCCTCGACGCACCCGGGGTCCACGCCGGCGCAGTCGGGGTCGGCGCAGTCGGTGAGCCCATCGGCGTCCCCGTCGAGGCCGTCGAGGCAGGTCCCCACCTCGCCGACGGCGACGGGCTGGACGGTCAGCTCGAACGCGCCGCCCGGCAGGAACATCGCGGCGACCTTGGCCATCACCGTCTGACCGGCGACCAGCGACACCACGACCTGGTTCGTGTCGGGCTGCTGGTCGCACGCGAGCTCGGGGCCGCCGCACCCGTCGGTCACGGCCAGGGCGCCGGCGAACGCGTCGGACGACGACGTGAACACGTAGTCCCCGTCGGCGGGTGCGGTGAACGAGACCTGCGTGACGGCCACGTCCGGCCCGGCGAACTGGCAGCTCACGCCCGGGCTCAGCGGCTGTCCGACCGTGGTCCCCTCGATGGTGCCCGGCGTGGCGCCGAGATCGAGGTCCGGGCAGACGAACTGGCAGGTCGCGTCGAGGGCGCAGTCGGCGTCGCCGCAGTCGAACGCGCCGTCGAGGTCGTCGTCGATCCCGTCCGCGCAGCGCGACTCGCCCGCCGGCACCTCCCGGACCTCGAGCGTGTAGGGACCGGACGTGCCGAACGAGCCCGACGTGTGGACGGTGACCGGCACACCGCCCAGGAGGTCCGCGATCATCGTCGACCCGCCGCAGGCGAGCTCGACGCCGCGGCACCCCCGCGTCAGCGTCAGGCTCGGGACGAGCGCGCTCCCCGGCAGGTCGACGTACGTGAACTCGTAGCGGCCCGTGCTGGGCGGGGTGAACGCCAGGCTCTGGTCCGGCGACGGGACCGGGAACGATTCGCACGACGGCGTGATCTTGTCGGGCAGGCCGATGGTGGTGCCGGTGAACGTGCCGACCTGGAGGTCGAGCGTGTCGTCGGGACAGGTCACGGCGCAGTTCGGCGCGGACGCACAGTCGCGGTCGATGCAGTCGACGGCGCCGTCGGCGTCCTCGTCGATCCCGTCGGCGCAGGAGGTCTCGACCTCGGGGACCTCGGTGATCTCGAGCACGAAGGCGTTGTCGCCGGACAGGAGGTCGACGACCGCCCACACGGTCTGTCCCTCCACGAGATCGACGGCTGCGCGGCCGCCCCACGGCGCCGGGAGGGCGGAGGACGAGCAGGCGAGCTCGGCGCCGCCGCACGCGTCGAGGACGGCGACCGCGGCCAGGCCTTCGGGGACCTCCGTCTCGGCGAACGGCGCGCTGCCGCTGGCGTCGAACAGGTAGCGGCCGTACGCGGGAGCGGTGAACTCGACCACGTGGTCCGCCTGGCCGGGGCCGGTGCAGCTCACCGTGACGGCATCGCCGACGGCCGTGCCGGAGACGACGAACGGCAGCGCGGTCGCGACGTCGTCCGCGCAGGACGGGGGCTCGGGGCGCTCGCCGGTGTCGGTGTCGGCGTCGGCGTCGGTGTCGGTGTCGGTGTCGGTGTCGGTGTCGGTGTCGGCGTCCGAGGGCCTGGGGTGGGTCTGGACCTTGTCACCGCTGCAGGCGGTGAGCCACACGACGAGCGAGAGCATGCGCATCTGTTCCTCCGCCCGAAGATGGCTGTTCGCGGACCACGCCGGTCCGACAGGTTGTCGCAGCGTGTCGCGCTACCGGGACCCGAGCCGGGCGAGGGCCGGTCTCGTGCCGAACCACGGCCGCTCATCGGGCGCCGACGCAGCGTCCACCAGCGCCTCCGCCCGGGTGTCCCCGCGGGCCTGGGCGAGCCTCGCCTCACACGCCGCCGCCAGCCGGCGATCACACCACCGGAAGCCCACCTCGCGCTCCCGGTCGAACACGAGCTGGGCCTCCACCTCGCGCCCGAGGTCGACGAGCAGCAAGGCGCGGTGCAGGCTGTGGCCCTCGTCCTGCCCCGGCACCCGCAGCCGCTCGGCCTGGTCGCTGTGGGCCAGCGCCGCCCCGAGCCGGCCGAGCGCGTGTTCGACGGAGGCCGCCACGGAGAACGCGGCGCGCCGGTCGTCGGCCTTTCGGACGTTCAGGGCGTCGGAGGCGTGCCGGACGGCGTCGTCGAGGCGCCCCCGCTCCAGCGCGATCGCGGCCAGGCGGGCGCTCGCGTCGTGCTCGAAGCCGAGGTCGACCATGCGCTCGGCGAACGACCCCAGCAGCGCCTCGGCCTCGTCGAGCGCGCCGTCGACCAGCCGCACCTCGGCCAGGTACCGCACGGTGTGGGGGCGGATGTGCCCGAGGGAGGCGGCCGCCCGGACGTACGCCTGCTCGACCCACGCGCGGCCCGCGGCGTCGCCCAGGTGCAGGTACCGGATGCACCCCCACCAGCTCTGCGTGAAGGCGACCTGGAACTCCCGCTCGGGGCCTGCGCCGCTCAGGACCTCCAGGGAGCGGGCGACGTACTGCTCGGCCTCGTCGAGGCGCCCGACCGCCCACGTGGTGTAGGCGAGCCCCTGCCAGGTCTGCGCCTCGCCCAGCGCGTCTCCCCGCGCCCGGTACCCTTCGACCGCCCGGACGAACGACCTGTGGGCGCGATCGAACCGCCCGAACCGGGCGTCGGCCTGGCCCATCATGCGGTGCAGGCTCGGGGCGAGCTGGTCATCGGCGGAGGCCAGGGCGATCTCCGCGTGCCGGAGCCCCTGCTCCATGTGGCCCAGGTTCATCTCGGCCGCGGCGAGCTTGACGCGGATGCTGGTGCTGGCCTCGCCGCTGGTCTCGAGGGTGCGCAGGAGCAGGTCCCGCCACACAGTCAGCGGGCCCCCTCCGAGCACGGGCTCGATACACGCCGTCGCGCGGACGGTGTCGCCCGGCCGCAGTTGCCGCTCGTGGACCGCGAACAGGTCCGGGAGCAGCGCGCGGAGGTCCTGCACCGCGGACGGACCTCGCTGGCGGAGGTTCTGGAGGCCTTGCTCGCCGAGGGCGAGGGTGTGGTCGCGGTGCGCCGCGAGGGCCTGGTCGCGCAGCCCGAGCAGGACGAGCTTCTCGGCTGCGTAGTCCCGGACGCTCTCGAGCAGGCGGTACCGGTCGCCCTCGCGCTGCACGAGCGCGTGTCGGACCAGCACTTCCAGGGCGCCGGGCACGCCGAACACGGCGCCGGCCGCGGACGCGTCGAAGGTGCCTGCGAACACCGAGGCGCGGGCCAGGGCGCGGCGGGGGCCGGGCTCGAGCAGGTCCCAGGAGGTGTCGAGGGCGCCCCGCAGCGTGGCGTGGGCGCTGACGGAGCCGGCAGGGCGGCGCACCAGCAGGTCGAGCCGATCGGCCATCCGGGCGCGCAGCGTGGCGAGCCCGGACCCGGCCCGGGCCGCAGCCAGCTCGATCGCGAGGGGCAGCCCGTCCAGCCGGTCGACGAGGCCGTGCAGCTCGGGATCGTCGGGGGCGCAACCCGCGCGGGCGACGAACAGCTCGCAGGCGGCGTCGTGGCCGAGCGGCGCCAGCGCCAGGACGTGCTCCGCGTCCAGGCCCAGCGGGAGCCGCGACGTGACCAGGACCCGCACGGGATCGACCGCGCACTGCGCCACGATCGCGGCGTGCTCCACGAGCTGCTCGAAGTTGTCGAGGATCAACACCGTCGCGCGGCCGGACCGGCGGACCCGGGCGAGGGGGTCCCCGAAGTCCGCGGTCCCCCCGGTCGACGCCGCGAGGGCGGCGAGCAGGCGCGTGCGATCGTGGACGCCGCCGAGGTCGCAGAACCACACGTCGAGCCCGGCTGCGAGCCAGCGCGTGCCGAGCTCGAGCGCGAGGCGCGTCTTGCCGATGCCCGCGGGGCCGGTGAGCGTGAGGAGCGGCGCCACCACGGCCAGCGCTGCGTGGAGCTCCGGCCGGTCCTGGAGCGCGGAGGGCGGCGGCACCAGGTTGGTGTGGGACGTCCGGTCGGCGCGGCGGCCCAGCTGCAGGCCGTGACCGGCGACCGTGGCGACGATCTGCCCCGCAGCGTCCCCGAGCCGGGCCCGCAGGCGCCGGACGAGGGCGTCGAGCCGCGGCAGGTTCCGGCCGCGGCCCCACACGTCGGCCGCGAGCTGCTCGCGGGGGACCGGCGCCCCACCCGCGTCGGCCAGGCGCTGGAGCACGTCGCACTCCAGCTTCGACAGGGTGATGGCCATGCCGTCGTCGCGCACGAACCGCCGCTGCACGAGGTCGAGCGCGCCGCCCGGCACCGCGATGGCCGCGACCGGGGTCGGCGCCGGGGGCGCGGGCGCGAGCGGTCGATCCTGGGCGACGAACCGGTACCCCTCGCCGTGGACGGTCAGCAGGTGCCGCGGGACGGCCGGTTCGCCGAGCTTGCGGCGCAGCCGGGCGACGGCATGGTCCACCGCGCGGGAGCCCCCGGCACCGTCGTGGCTCCACACCGCTGCGAACAGCTCGTCCCGCGGCACGTCCTGCCCCTCGTGGCCGGCGAGGTGGCGGAGCAGGCGGACCTCGAGGGCGGTCAGCGCCTGATCGCCGTCGTCGCGGTGCACGACGGCGTGATCGAGATCCACTGTGCACGTGGTGAGCGAGAGCACGCGAGGGTCCTATCTGTCGCGACACCCACCAGCCGCACCGCACCCCGACCCGGAAGTGCGTCGCGCGTTGCGGGAGGGACTCCACGTTCGATCCGGCGGCCAACGACACGGGCGGCAACTGGTGCACGGGCGCGTCGGCGTTCGGCGCCGGCGACCTCGCCACCCCGGGGAGGGCCAACCCGCCCTGCTGAGCGTTCACCGCGGGCCCGTAGCACC
The DNA here is from genome assembly GCA_044356535.1 of Myxococcota bacterium. Classification (GTDB taxonomy): domain Bacteria; phylum Myxococcota_A; class UBA796; order UBA796; genus JACKER01. The sequence goes on along the minus strand of JBIKWC010000338.1, from coordinate 1,634 downwards.
CGCCGCGACGAGGTCCTCCAACACCGGCAGGAGGTCCGACTGCTGAAGGGCCTCTTCGAGGTCGCGCAGGACGCGCCTCACGTGCGCCAGATCCAGCGTGGGTTGGGCGCGGAGGACCGACCGCACGTCCTCGAGATCCTTCGGTCGTTGGGCCAGAACCTTGGCGATCACGAGGTCCTCGGCGGTGAGGACCGGCACGGTGACCCCGCCGAGGTCATGCATGTTGGCCCGCGAGAGGAACAGCTGCTCGAGACCGCTCCCGGCGAGGATCAGGTCCAAATCCATCGGACCGGGCTCCCAGGTGAGCGGCAACACGTGGGTCCGGGCGAGAAAGCGCTCCGGCTCGGCGACGCGCATGCGGAAGCCAGCGTCCTCCAGCGCCGACCACAGCACCCGGGCCTCGGTCGGCGGACACTCGACAGTCACATCGACGTCGTCGGTGTGTCGGGCGCGGCCGTGCACGGCGAGGGCCTGCGCGCCGAACACGTACCACCGGTGGCCGCGCTGGTGGAGCACCGCCGCCAGCGCCCGGAGGAGGTCAGCGGTGGTCGGCACGGCGCATGAGGGCGGAGAGCGCCACGTGGTGGGCCAGGTCTTCCGCCCGCTCCTCGTCGGTCACCGGACCCCGGATGGCCCGGACGGAGGCGCGGAGGGCGTCCATCGCGCGCACCTGAGCGGCTGGGCCTTCGGCGTGGCGCCGCAGCCATGACGCCTCTTTGGCCGCCGCCAGCGCCGCCCATCGCTCTGGATCCAGGTAGTTGCCGACCACCCGCCACCTCGCCCACAGTGTAGCGCCGCCTCGAGCGCCGCGGTGACGGGCTGGGTCAGCCCTCGAACAGGCCCAGCCCGAGGGCCGCAGCGGCCGTGGCCATCCGCGCGTCGTAGGTGGCCACCGACACACGCTGCCCGTGCTCGACGAGGTAGGCCGCGGTCGCCAGGTGCAGCGCGTCCAGGGTGCGTACGGGGGCCGGGAACGGCGCCAACGCACGACGCAGGACTTCGGGTGTGAGCTCGACCAGCCCGACCCGCGCCAGCACGCCCTCCACGAGGTCGGTGGGCAACCCTCGCGCATGGATGCGGGTGTGGAGCTCGTAGGCGAGGAGCCGGCTCGACACCAGCGGCTGCCGCCACAGCTCGGCCGGTGGGCGGCGTTGTTCGTCGAACAGCGCGGCAAGGACGACCGACGTGTCGAGGTAGATCACCGGTCGCCCCGGTCGTCGTCGAGCTCGGCAGCCAGCTCCGCCGTGGTCGAACCGCCGAGGTAGGGCGGCGGGGCGCCGTCGGCCACGAGGGGAGGGCGGAGTACGCCCTCGGCGATCAGGTCGGCCCACAACAGGTCGGCCTTGTTGCGCGATGCACCCGGGGCCACGAGCTCGGCGACCACGCGATCGCGATCGGTGACGAGCACGACCTCGCCGGAGGCTGCGATGCGGAGGTACTCGCTGAGGCGATCTTTCAGCTCCCGGACGCCGACAGCACGCACGAGCCACCTCCCTGGGCTCGATGTAGCCACAGGTAGCCACGAGCGCCAGCGAACCTCGCCCTCGCCCTCGCCCTCGCCCTCGCCCTCGCCCTCGACCTCGCCCTCGCCCTCGACCTCGCCCTCGCCCTCGCCCTCGCCCTCGACCTCGCCC
>JBIKWC010000337.1:0-7777 GCA_044356535.1 Myxococcota bacterium | reverse complement strand
CACGAACCCGTCGCAGTCGTCGTCGGCGAGGTCGGGGGCCTCGGGCGCGCCCGGGTACGTGTTGGCGTCGCCGTCGTCGCAGTCGTCGGCGGGCAGGGTGCCGTCGTGGTCGGCCGCGCAGGCGAGGTCCACGTGGGCGTCGAAGTCGCGGTCCTTGTCGTCGACGACGCCGTTGCAGTCGTCGTCCACGGCGTTGCAGCGCTCGAGCGCGTCGGGGCGGACCTGGGGGTCGGTGTCGTCGCAGTCGCCGTCGTCGGGGGAGAAGCCGTCGCGGTCCTGGTCGAGCTCGAGCACGCGCAGGACGATGCGGTCGGCGGCCTCGTGGCCTTCGGGATCGGAGACGACGAGCTCGAGCTCCCACTCTCCGAGCGCGGAGGCGTCGCTCGGGACCTGCCAGCTGCCGGTGGCGATGCCGCGGGCGGACGGGGGCCCTTCGAACAACACCACGTCGGGGAACAGCCCCGTGTCGGACGAGACGACGGTGAGGGTGGCGCGCAGGTCCTCGAACGCGGTGTCGGGGTCGGACACGGTGCCGACGACCGCGACCGTGTCCCCCAGGTAGACGGCTGCGTTGTTGCTGGGCGAGTCGATCGCGGCCGCGGGGGACTCGTCGGCGGGGGTCACCTCGATCGTGACGGCGTCCTCGGCGCCCAGGCCCTCCCGGTCGAGCGCGGCGAGCGTGATGGTGTGGAGGCCCGCCGACAGGCGCTGCGAGACCCGCAACGTGCCGCTGGCGTCGAAGGGCTCCTGCTCGGAGAACACGCCGTCGAGCGACGACTCGAGCGACCACGTCTGCAGATCGTCGAGCCCGTCGCCGTCGGCCAGGGTGCCGACGAAGTCCACCGACGCATCGGATCGGAACAGGTCCCCGTCGTTGGGGCTCAGGAGCACGACCGCGGGCTGGCGGTTGGGGACGGCGCCGATCTTCACGTCGTTCGCGCAGGCCGTCAGGAGCAGGGCCGCGCTCACCGGGTGCAGTCTCAACGTCGCCTCCCCGCCCGGTGTAGCACGCCGACGAACGGCGTTCTTCCTCTCGTCACCGCCGGTCAGCGGAACGGGTCAGGACTCGAGGCAGCGCTCGAGGGTGGCGAGGACCAGGCGGCGCTCCAGCGGGCGCACCAGGAACGCCGTGACCCCCGTCTCGAGCGCGCGCTCCACGTCCTCGTCGCGCAGGGACGTGGCCACGACGCGCACCTTCGCGGAGATGAGCTCCTCGACGAACTCCCAGGCCCCGGGCAACCCGACGTCGACGAGGATGAGCTGGGGGTTCTCGGTCTGGGCCGCGAGATCGGCGGACCGCAGGTCGGTGACGAGCTGCACGACCATGCCCGCGCGCTCGAGGTAGCGCATGAGCGTGACGCCCACGGCCTCGGCGTCGACGATGAGCAGGTGCATGCCCGCGAGGCGTTCGTTGAGCGCGATGGTCGACCGCGGGGCCACGTCGGCCTCCCGGCGCGACGCAGGTGGGAGCAGCATCGTGAACGTGGTCCCTCGCCCGACCGCGGAGTCGACGTCGATGCGCCCACCCATGAGCTCGACCAGGCGACGCCCGATGGACACCGCGAGGCCGATCTGCGGGGAGGTGCCGTCGAACAGGCGCTCGAGCTCGTCGGTCGACATGCCCGCGCCGTTGTCCTTGACCCGCAGGGCGATCCACCCCTCGCTCTCGCTGGCGGGCTCGGCGGTGAAGGTGACGTTGCCGCCCGTCGACACGCGGAAGGCGTTCGACACGAGGCCGACGATCACCTGGCGCACGCGCATGTGGTCGCCGCGGGCGAACCGCGCTCCGGAGACGACGTGACCCGCGAACCGGTTCTGGTTCTTCTCGGCGAGGGGGCTCACGACGACCCGGACCTCGTCGACGATCTGCGCGAGGTCCACGTCCTCGAGCACGAGCGCCATCGCCCCGATCTCGAGCTTGCTGAGGTCGAGGATGTCGTTGACGATGCCGGACAGGTGCCGGGCGGAGCGCACGATCTTCCGCACCTCGCCCACGCGCTCGGCGCCGAGATCCGCGCCGTCCTCTTCGAGGAGCTCCGCGTGCCCGATGATGGCGGCGAGCGGCGTGCGGAGCTCGTGGGCCATCTGCGCCACGGTCCTGCTCTTCTGCCGGGACTCCTTCTCGGCGCGATCGGCCTGCTCGCGGATGGTCTTGAGGAGCTCCTGCAGCGCATGGATCCGGTTGTCCGGCACCGTCGTGGACAGCACCTGCGCTCCCACGAGGCTCGACGGCAGCGGAGGCGGCGCGGGGGGCGCCACCATCGAGGCGGGGAGCGGCGGCGGCGCGGAGGGCATCCGGCGGGTCATGGGCAGTGGAGGCGGTGTCGCAGCGCGGGGCGCCGGGGTTGGAGTGCCGTCGTGGTCCAGCGCAGCGGCGCTCCGGAGGCGGACGGTGTCGGATTGCCGGGCGATGGCGTACATCGCGAAGCCCACCATCAGCGGCAGCACCTCGACCATCCAGATCGTGACGCTGTGGGTCTGCATCTCCACGAGGCGACCGCGGAGCGGCAGGTCGCGGGCGACGAGCTCGATGGGCAGCGCGAGCGCGGAGACCAGGGCCCCCCCGGCCGCACCCACCAGACCCGCCTTGAGCGCGCGCCCCGCCATCACGTCCCCCTTCCCCTCGCCACCGTCGGCACCGTACGATGCCTACCCCCAGACGTGTTGTCGAGGTGTTCGAGTGGAGCTGACCCTGGAACGTGGCCGAATCGTCGATGGCTACGTGATCCGCGATCTCCTCGCCCAGTCGCAGTCCTCGACCCTGTGGCGGGTCGAGCACGCGCAGCGGGGGTCGCTGCACGTCCTGAAGGTGCTGCACAAGGCCGACGGTCGCCGGCGGGCCCGCCTCGAGCAGGAGGTCGTGCTCGGGGACACGCTGAGCCACCCGAACATCGTCCGCTGTACGCAGTTCGTCACGGTCGACGCCCACGCGGCGCTCGTCATGGACTATGTCGACGGCCCGTCGCTCGATCAGTGGCTCCGCGCCGATCCCCCGGACGATCTGGGGACGCGGCTGCGCATCTTCCGCGGCCTCCTGCGCGGCGTGGGCTTCGCGCACCGCAAGGGCATCGTGCACCGCGGCCTCAAGCCGTCGAACGTACTCCTCAAGTCGGAGGTGGTCGGGGACCACATGGAGCTGGTGGTGAAGATCGCGGACTTCGGCCTCGCCAAGGCGCTCGAAGCCGACGTGGGGAAGTACGGCGGCCTGACCACCGTGAACACCGGCCTGGGGACCTGGGGCTACGCCGCTCCCGAACAGATCCGCGACGCGAGCACGGTCGATCACCGCGCCGACGTCTACTCGCTCGGCTGCCTGCTGTACGAGCTCCTGTGCGGTGTGCCGCCGTTCGCGCACCTGGCCCAGTTCGAAGCGTTCCAGGCGCAGCGGGAGGGTCGCTTCCGGTCGCCGCGCCAGCTCGTCCCCGGCCTGACCGAGCCACTCTACGCGCTGATCGAGGCGATGCTGGCGCCCGAACCGACCGCCCGCCCGGGCTCGGTCGAAGCGGTCGACGCGGTGATCGAGCAGTTGCTGACGGAGTCCGCCTCGACGGAAGACGCGCGGTCACCCCGCTCGACGGCGGCCGCCCCGAGCGGGGACGCCGACGGCGGCGAGCTGGCCACGCTGCTGGTCCTGTGCTCGATCCCCACCGCGGCCCTGCTGTTCGGCTCCGCGGTGGTGTTCCTGCTGCGGTAGGGCTGGTCGGCAGCCCGACTCACTCCGCCCCGCACCCGGATGGATCCGGTCGCCAGGCGGCTTCGCCGCGCGGCTGGAGCAACCGGGTTCGCCGATGGTTCTCGACATCCCGTGCTTCGCGGGCTTTTCGTCGCATGTCAGTTCGTCTTCTGGTCGGCGTCGGAATGCCGGCGCCGTTGGACACCGACGCCACCGCCAGCCATCCACCTCGACCTCGACGTCGATGGGAGCGACCTCGAGCTCAGATCGACCTCGACCTCGAGTTCGACCTCGAGTTCGACCTCGACCTCGAGTTCGACCTCGGCCTCGGCCTCGACCGCCGGCTCAACTCCTGCGCGGGGCGCAGTCAGGCGTCCTGGAACGGGAGCGCCCCCAGGAAGTCCGCCTTGCCGAGCTCGACGCCGTTGGTCCGCAGGATCGCGTACGCGGTGGTGGCGTGGAAGTAGAAGTTCGGGAGCGCGTACTGGACGAGGTACGGCTCGGCGGCCAGCATCTTGCCCGGGTACCACGGGAAGGTGGCGCGCGTCTGTGCTGCGTTCGCGAAGTCCTCACCCTGGAGGGCCCTCACCCACGCGAGCACGTCCTGGATCCGCGTGTGCACCTCGTCCCACGAGGTCTGGTTGTCGGCGTGTACGGGCGCCTGCTTGCCGCTCAGCCGGGCGGCCATGAGCTTGAGGTTGTCACAGGCGGCGCCGTACTGGCGGACGAGGGGGAACATGTCCGGCGCGAGGCGCGCCTGCAACAGCGTGTTCGGGTCGTACTTGCGATGGCCGGCGTTCGCCTTGATCTTGCCGATCCACGCGTCCATCTGCTCGAGGGTGCGGGTGCACTGGAGCACGATGGTGTGGGCCTGCGACTGGAACAGTTCGGGTGACATTCGACCTCCTGGCCGCCCGATCTAGCTCAGGGATCGAGGCCGGCCACTGCCCGAACGAGCGGGCGGGCCTCGGCCGCGGTCCACCCCCCCGCGCGCAGCTCGGCCCAGGCGAACAGCGAGAGCCAGGCGCCCCCGGGAGCAGCAGCGAACTCGTCGGCCGTGTAGAAGCCCGTCCGGTGGAGCAGGCAGCGCTCGTACAGGAGGCCGCGCCCTGCAGGCTCCGCCATCTTCGTCGCCTGCGAGAACACGAGCGAGGGGGCAGGGTCGGAGCACAGCTCGGGCAACAGGTGCGCGCGCCCCACCGCGAGCTGGAGCTCGACGAGGTGGAGCCGGACCGGGTCCGAGAGCTGGCCGATCTCGGCTGCGACATCGTGCCAGGCGTCCACCGTACACACCGCGCCCCAGCCCCGACCCAGGACCTGGGGCCGCTCCGCCCGGGGCGCGCCCGCCACCTCCGCTGCGAGGGCTGCGCCCTTCACCCGGTCACAGGTGGGCTCGGCCTGGGCGCTGGCGACGAAGAACCACACCACTCACACCCCGCGGGCGTCCGGATCCCAGACCACCTTGTGCAGCTGCAGCTGGAACCGGACCGGGAGCCGGTCCGCGACGATCCATTCCGCCAGGTCCGCGGGCTTCACCGCGCCCCACACCGGCGAGAACAACACCTCGCACCGCGCGGCGAGTCCGTGCTCCGCGACCTTTCCGCGCGACCACTCGTAGTCGGCGCGCGACGCGATCACGAACTTCACCTCGTGGTGGGGCCGGAGGAGCGGCACGTTCTCCCAGAGGTTCTTGCCCTCTTCTCCGGAGCCGGGAGGCTTGAAGTCGAGGATGACGTGAACGGCCTCGGGCACCGCGGCGATCGACAGCGAGCCGCTCGTCTCCAGCAGGACCTCGTGCCCCAACGCCACCAGCCGCTCCATCAGCGGGACGACGTTCTTCTGCAGGAGCGGCTCGCCCCCGGTCACCTCGACGGTGCGGATCCCGAAGGCGTGGGCCTCGGCCACGATGTCGTCGAGCGAGCGCCAGGCGCCCCCCGTGAACGTGAACGCCGAGTCGCACCAGGTGCAGCGCAGGTTGCATCCCGTGGTGCGGACGAACACGCACGGCTTGCCCACGTGCGTCGATTCACCCTGGACGGAGGCATAGATCTCGGAGATCCGGAGCCTGGCTTCGGTCACGGCGCCCTCCCGCCTCAGGGGTTGCGACGCGACTTCACGGCGGCGACCATCGCCTCGACCCCGGCGATCGGGGTCTTCGGCGTGATGCCGTGGCCGAGGTTGAACACGTGCCCGACCGGCCCGGCGGCGTCACAGATGGCGTGCACCTTGCGGGTGATGGTGTCCGCTGGCCCGTAGAGCGCGATCGGATCGAGGTTCCCCTGGATCGGGGTGTCACCGAGCACCTTGCGGGCCCAGGTGACGTCGGCGCGCCAGTCGAGCCCGATCACGTCGGCGCCCGTCTCCTTCGCGAGGTGCAGGAACGGCATGGTGTCGCGGGTGAAGTGGATCCGCGGCGCGCCTTTGACGCGCGCCAACGCCCGCTGCACCGCAGGCAACGCGAAGGTGCGGTAGTCGTCGACCGACAGGATCCCGGCCCAGGTGTCGAAGATCTGCACGCCTGCAGCACCTGCGTCGATCTGGGCCTGGAGGTAGTCCCCGACCACGTCGGCCAGCAGGTCGAGCACCTTGCGCGCGCGGTCCGGCGCCGAGAGGAGGAGCTTCTTGGTCTCGATCCAGTCGTCCGAGCCCCCGCCTTCGACCATGTAGCAGAGCAGGGTGAACGGAGCGCCGGCGAAGCCGAGGATGGGGGTCTCCGGGCGGGCCGCGCGGAACCGGCGGAGCGTCTCGGGCACCACGGGCAGCGCCACGGAGACGTCGGGCCGACGGAGCTGATCGACCTGCGCTGCGTCGCGGAGGGGCTCGGGGAGCTTGGGCCCGCCGCCGGCCTCGAACACGACCTTCATCCCGAGGGCCTCGGGGACGGTGAGGATGTCGGAGAACACGATGGCGGCGTCGACACCGAAGCGATCGATCGGCTGGACCGTGACCTCGCAGGCGAGATCCGCGTCCCCGCAGAGGTCGAGGAAGCTGACGCGCTCCCGGACCGCGCGGTATTCGGGGAGGTATCGGCCGGCCTGGCGCATGAACCAGATGGGCGGGCGGTCCACGGGAAGACCGCGGAGCGCGTGGTCGAGTCGGGTGTGGGCGTTCATGGGGCCTGCTATCCTGGGCCCGTGCTGCTCGCCCTCGCCCCCTGTACCGCCGCCGCTCTCACCACCCACCTCTCGGCCGTAGGCCTCGATCTGGCGGCCGGCATCGGCGTGGCCTCGGTTCCCCTCGCCCCGAGCGCCGGGGGCGTGGTCTCCGCCGGCTGGTTCCGGGGCCAGTTCGACGACCAGTTCTCGTTCGGTCGCTACTGGTGGCTCGGGCCCACGGCTCGCGTCGATGTGGGCGCCGAGGGTTGGCGCGTCGCTCCCCAGTTCGAGGTCCGTCGGGGCCTGGACCTGCTCGTCGCCGGGGTCTCCTACGGCGTGGCGGGAGGGCCGGTCCTCGCTCCGGGTGCGGTGGGGTGGACGGCCCGCGCGGTGGGTGTGGCCAAGCTGCGCCGCACCCGGACGTTCTCGTTCGCGGCGCGGCTCGAGCTCGGCGCCGAGGGCTTCGGCGACCAGGTGGGCCCGGCGGGCGCGCTCTCGGTGGGCATCAGCCTCGCGAAGCCGCTGAAGGCGCTCACCGAGCCCACGGCGTGGACGGACTACACCGCCCCGACGGCCACTGCCCTGCGGTAGAGCCACCAGCCCCCGATCGCCATGGTGATCAGCGGCAACGCGCTCATGAACATCGTCATGTCGAAGTACACCGCGGCGCGGACGTCGGTCGGGTCCTGGCACACGGCGCAGGCCCAGGCGGCCGCGGAGAGGGCCCACCACAGGGTCACAGGTACACCTTCCAGTAGAGCGCCGGCCAGAGCAACACGACGAAGTACCAGAACAACCGGGCCGCCCAGAACCCGCCCGGGTTCACCTGCTCGCGGAACAGCGCCACGGTCTGCGACAGCAGGACCACGAGGCCACCCACGGCGTGGAGCGCGTGCATGCCCACGATGAGGAAGAAGAACGCGCCGTAGGTGGAGCCCGTGAAGGTGAGCCCCTCGGCGAGGAGGCGGACCCACTCCACGCCCTGGATCCCGACGAACGCGACGCCGAG
>JBIKWC010000336.1:0-7778 GCA_044356535.1 Myxococcota bacterium | reverse complement strand
CGTCGAGCGCCCGGACGAGCGGCCGGACGCGCCCTTCGGCGGCGGCGCGCTGGAGGCGGTTCCAGGAGGCGGCCTCCGCGGTCGCGAGCCAGGGGAGGATCACCGCAGCACCCCCGCGACCAGCGGCCCCGCCGCCGCCAGCTCGGTGGCCAGCGCCGCGCGGGCCAGCTCCCGGGCCTTGTCGATCGAGCGGGACGCGGCCTCGGCTTCCACCGGGGCCTCGGCGAGGCGGGTGTCTCCCTCCAGGACCGAGAGCGAGCCGCGCAGCGTCACCTTCACGAACCCGGAGCCGTCGGGCTTCGCCACCTGTTCGGTGACCCCCACCGCGACGCGCAGATCGGCACGTTCCGCGCGCACCGAGAGCCCCTGGGCGGTGATCGCCGCCACCACGGGCTCCTGCCAGGCGCCGCCGTCGACCGCGACCCCCAGCGCCTCCCACGCCGCCTGGTGCCGCTGGACGAGCGCCTCCCACCGGACCGACGGGCTGGCGGCGCCCCCTTCGAGCACGGCGAGCTCCTCGACCTGGTAGGCGAGCGCCTCCGCCGCGGGAATCGCCCGCCCGAGCTGCCGCACCCGGTCGACGGCGCTGCCCGGACGTTCGGCGAGGGCCGCCTCGGTGGCGGCGATCTGGTCGCGCAGGGTCGCGATGGCGGGGGCCCGCTCCAGCACCGCCAGGGCCCAGCAGGTGCCGTCCTTCTTCGCGACGAACCGCTCGGTGATGCGGACGCCTTCGAGCTGCCGCTCGGTCTCGCTGCGGGTGGTGACGGAGAGCGTCGACCGCTGATCGACCCCGCCGGCGGCCCGCGAGGCCTGGACCAGCGACTCCTCGGTGCGCGAGATGCGGACCGAGAACACCTTGGCGATCGCGGCGCGCGCAGCGTCCTCGGCGGCGCCGGGCGTAGCACCCGAACCCACCCCGACGACGTACGCGGCCTCCTCGTACGGGGGGCAGGGCGCCGTGAGCCAACACGGCGTACGTCCAGCGTGGGCCAGCGAGAGCAGCGCCAGGAGCATCGCGGCTTCTATCCTGGTGGGAGGGGATCCTCCGTCCTCGCGCTGCGCGGCCGTCAGTGCCCCCCCGACTCGAAGGGAAGCACGAACACGCCGGGGGGGAGGGCAACGGAGCGGAGGGCATCGACGAGGCAGGTGTGTAGCCCCTCTTCACCCGACAGAGCGACGAACGTGTTCGCAGTGGCAGGGCCCACGCCCGTCCGGGCGCCGATCCGAAAGGTCCTTGGTGCGGCCGGGGCCGCGGACACACACCCGGCGACCAGATCGTCGAGGAGCGAGTGCGCGACCGACAGCGGGAGGTCGGGATCCTCACACCAGTCGCCCACCCGCTTCCAGCCCAGGTGGCACGCAGGAACCCCGACACAACGGCCGAGCTCGTCGCGTCCCTGGCCATCCCAGCAACAATCCGCGGCGGGGGGGACGATGCTCCACGCGCACGTGTCGGGTGGCACGCCGGAGGGGATCGCCGGCAGTGTTCCGTCTGGGCGCTTCGGGGGGAGCAGTACTACATCATCGATGGGGCGGCAGCCATCGAGCCGGAGGTAGCTCCCCTCCCGGGTCACAGTGAGGTGCATACACTTAGCGAGGCGGACGGTACACACCCGCGCCGTCCCCTCAGTGAGGTGCTGTCGGCACGCGGTATAGGCCGGGCCGAGGAGAACAGCGGCGTCGGAGTCTGCGATCGCGATGCGTCCGATGGATGGGAGCTCGCGGTGGTGCCCGCACGCGGCAAGGAGCGCGATGGGAAACATCAGGCCAACATGAGGAGGTAACAGGGAAGGTTGCAGAGAGAAGAAGAGCTGGTAGGGCCCCCCCCCCGCGCGTGGGAGACCGTGACTTGAAGGCACGGCGGCAGGTTCAAGACGCAGGAGTGGCGGCCGCCGGACAGGGCCGACTCACACGCGGCCAGGCTGGCCTCCGACGACAGGGAGACCACCTGCGCGCGAGTCAACTCGAGCTGCCAGAGCGGGGTCGGCGGTTTAGACCCGTCGAAAAATCGTTCGGTCGTCTCGAGGAGCTGCCGTCGATATGTGCCTTCTGGCGCGGCCCGCGGGTGGCACCCGATGAATGCGAACGACACCAAAGGGACTGATACTGGAAACGGCATCACGTCCCTCGCAAGCAGTAAATCGTCATGGCGGGAAGGGTCCCCGATATCCGCGAACGGGGCGAGGGGAAGCTTGACAGCACCTGGAGGCTCCCGAGCGCCGCAGGTGACCTGTGGCGCATCGAAAATGCCTCAAGGGCGAACACCGGTCAGCGAGACAGCGCCTGCGGGGCACTCGATTTGCACTGCGCCAGCAGGCGGTTCGCTGTTCGGGGCCAGCGCAAGCTCGGCGCCGTCCTCGCTCCAGAACTTCCAGCATCGGAGCTGGAGCGGGTCAGAAGCAACTGTGAACTCCAGCTCCTGCCCATCTCGAGAAACCAGGACGGAGACCGGACCACCGGCGGCGGCGTCCAGTACCGCCCTCACCTCTCCCGTGGTCGCCACCGCAACTCCATTCACCGCCTTCACCACGTCGCGCACCTGCAGTCCCGAACGGTCCATTGGTGGCCACCCCGGGTACTCGAGTGCCGTCAGCTGGCCGTCCTGCAGCAACGTATGGAAATGCCAGACCGGCTGAGTACTGAGCTGGACCGCAAGCGCAGGGCGGCCCACCGAGGTCTGCGGGACCTCCTGCCACTGCGCCGATGGCGGCGGGGGTCCGAGGGTGGACGGAAACGGTACCCTCGTTCCGACATGGTCCTGGAGAGTCCAACTGGCGCGGTTTGCGGGGATCCAGGCGTCCTGCATCCGGATGACCCAGCTTGGGCCGCGTGGCTCCAGGAGGAGCGTGGATCCGCCGATGCTGAACACGCAACGCTGGTCGTCTGGGCAGGCATCCACCACGTTGGCGCCGAGAAGATTCGTCACCACATCCTTCCGAATGCGGGCGCGACCCGGACCCTCAACGATGCGGCTTACTACCGCCGGTGTGTCGGCGGCCCCAGGCTGGTGGTGGCATCCGAGCATCTGAATCCAGAGCATTTAATCTCCGAAGTTGTTGCCCGACCCGGGCGGACTTCCTGGTGGAAGCGGAGGGGCAGGCTCCGTCCCCCAAGACTCACAGGTGGGAGTGCAAACAATGGTGTCACCGTCATCATACATGCAACACGTTTGCACCAGGTTGGTGCCATCTAAACATTGCTGGTTAGCCGTATAGCAGCCAGCCTCGTCAGGGAATGTCGGATAGATTGGCGTGGGTTCTATCGGCCGCTTCCTGCAGCACTTCTTCTTCTCCTCGTCGGACTCTTCCTCGAAGGGTGATGGGGGCTCGACTTCTGTGAGGGTCCGAGCGATGAAGGCTCGAATCAACTCGGTGTTGGATGCCTCCACCAGCGTGAAGAACCGCGGGAACTGCGACGCCCAGCGCCACGCGCGCTCGCGGGTGACGAGGTCACCGAGCCACGGAAAGTCGTGTGGCGCCGACATTGTCGATGGCCAGAAGTCGTTGAACTTCCGGAGCAGAGACCAATCCCGGGCCGTGGGGACCTCGCGCTCGGGCAACCCCTCGTCCACCGAACACGGGCCGCCGCAATCCGACGGAGAGCCAGTGCAATCGCAGCTCCCGGCTCCATCCCGAGGTCCGTGGACGACGCTGACTCCGAGACGCTCCAGCTCTTCCGACTCGCGGCGGCTCAGCACGTGAACCACGACGTCACCGCCACGTCAGATTCTGCAGCGCCACCGTCCCCACGCTCGGGATGGCCCCGGACGTCAGCGACACGAACACACCCACGCGGAACGATGCTGCGGTGTCGATGTTGCCCTCCGTCGCGCCGTTCGGGTCGAACCGGAGCAGGCTCTTGCTCACTGCGGTCACCTGCGTGGCCGCGGACGCCGGGTTCACCGCAGCCGACGGCACGTCCGTGTCCGTGGTGGCCGTCTGAATCCCGAGGCGGCACTGGAAGTTGCCGCCACCCTTGCTGATGAGCGTGAACACGACCGACAGCGAGGCGAGGCACTCCAAGGTGGAGTACCAGGGGGTCATCGGATAGAACACCTCGGTGGTCGCCGTTGCGAGCAGGTCTCGCTGGAGGGTGGGGAGCGTTCGAGTCATGTCATCATCATGGGTCCTCTGCGCCGTCGTCGGCGTGACTCCTAGACAGTACTGCCGCTACTACCACTACTGCTGCATTCGTGACAAACGGTGACATCAAGAATGCTTCGGCTGGTGCTACATCCCGACGGGGAGCAGCGGCCCCCAGGCGCTCCGCGGAAGGTCATCAGCGCCCGGTGCGTGGAAGAAACCAGGCGCTCGGGTCCTGCCGTTGCGCGCCGCCGCCCGCTACTACATGCCGCTCCGCTCGGCTTCCGCGAGCAACACCACGGCCTCCCCGGCATCTCGAACCTTTCGTCGGACCATGAGCACCTCCGGCAGGAAGATCGCCGGGTGGCTCCGCGCTGTCTGATGGGCCGTCCTGCTACGACAACGCCGTGGCCGAGAGGCGTCGGGCGATGCCTTCGGCTACGCCACGGCTGGAGAGTGTTCGGCGTCCGCCGGCAGCCGTCTGACGTAGCGGGCCGTGGCGAAGAGCCAAGTGCACTACAACGGAATCCAGAGGAACGGGTCTTCGAACTCCCCGCCACTGGCGTACCACGATGGTGGTGGCTGGGCGGCGGTGGCGCATTTCTCTGGATAGAAGAAGAGTTGATACGGCACCCCCCGCGCGTAGGAGACCGTGACTTGAAGGCACGGCGGCAGGTTCAAGACGCAGGAATGGCGGCCGCCAGACAGGGCCGACTCACACGCGGCCAGGCTGGCCTCCGACGACATGGAGATCACCTGCGCGCGAGTCAACTCGAGCTGCCAGAGCGAAGTAGGCGGTGTAGACCCGTCGAGAAATCGTTCGGTGGTCTCGAGGAACTGCGGTCGATATCTGCCTTCTGGCGCGGCTCGCGGGTGGCAACCGATGAACGCGAACAACACCAAAGGGATCTTACGCAAGCGACCCCCCTCCGCCGGTGTCTGACGCACCGATTCGTTTGGTGTCCTCTTGGCAAGAACTTCCATCGGTACATGAAGTCACCCATTCGCAGCTCGTCAGCTGGTACCGCTCCCCCGCCTGCCCCGGTGCACATGGTGGCCCGCAGAAACTCTGCACGAAGCCTGGCTCACAGATGTCGTGGCCCCACGCGGGAACCCACACCGGCGGGTCTGGCGTCTTCGTCTTGCAGCAACCCTTCTTTTCCTCCTCGGACTCTCCTTCGTAGGGCGATGGGGGCTCTACCTCAGTCAGGGTCCGAGCGATGAAGGCGCGGATGATGTCGCTGTCCGACGCCTCCACCAGCGCGAAGAACCGCGGGAACTGCGATGCCCAGCGCCACGCGCGCTCGCGGGTCACGAGGTCACCGAGCCAAGGAAAGTCGTGGGGCGCCGAGATCGTCGATGGCCAGAAGTCGTTGAACTTCCGGAGCAGCGACCAATCCCAGGTCGTCGGGACCTCGCGCTCGGGCAAGGCCTCGTCCCCCGAACACGGGCCGCCGCAGTCCGACAGCGAGCCAGTGCAGTCGCAGCTCCCGGCTCCATCCCGAGGTCCGCGGACGACGCTGACTCCGAGACGCTCCAGCTCTTCCGACTCGCGGCGGCTCAGCACGTGAACCACGACGTCATCGCCACGTCAGATTCTGCAGCGCCACCGTCCCGACGCTCGGGATGGCCCCGGACGTCAGCGACACGAACACACCCACGCGGAACGATGCTGCGGTGTCGATGCTGCCCTCCGTCGCGCCGTTGGGGTCGAATCGGAGCAGGCTCTTGCTCACTGCGGTCACCTGTGTGGCCGCGGACGCCGGGTTCACCGCACCCGACGGCACGTCCGTGTCCGTAGTGGCCGTCTGAATCCCGAGGCGGCACTGGAAGTTGCCGCCACCCTTGCTGATGAGCGTGAACACGACCGACAACGAGGCGAGGCACTCCAAGGTGGAGTACCAGGGGGTCATCGGATAGAACACCTCGGTGGTCGCCGTTGCGAGCAGGTCTCGCTGGAGGGTGGGGAGCGTTCGAGTCATCATGGGTCCTCCGCGCCGTTGTCAGCGTGACCCCTCGAAAGTACTACTACTACTACTACTACTGCTGCTACGTTCGTGATAAACGGTGACATCAAGGGGGCTTTGGCCGGTGCGCCATCACGCCGGGGAGCAGCGGCCCCCCTGCGCACCCGCCGCGCCTGTCCTGCCTGCCGGCGACCTGTCTCGGGGCGAGCGAGAGCAGCGCCAGGAGCATCGCGGCTTCTATCCTGGTGGGAGGGGATCCTCCGTCCTCGCGCTGCGCGGCCCTCCTCAGGGAGGTTCCGCCGTCACTCCCAACAACGAGGCGACGGCCACCAGGCCCGTCAGTGCCCCCCCGACTCGTAGGGAAGCACGAACACGCCGGGGGGGAGGGCAACGGAGCGGAGGGCGTCGACGAGGCAGGTGTGTAGCCCCTCTTCACCCGACAGTGCGACGAACGTGTTGGCAGTGGCAGGGCCCAAGCCCGTCCGGGCGCCGATCCGAAAGGTCCTTGGTGCGGCCGGGGCCGCGGACACACACCTGGCGACCAGATCGTCGAGGAGCGAGTGCGCGACCGACAGCGGGAGGTCGGGATGTCAAGGGCCGGGTGATCTGATCGCTGTGGGGTCGGCAGACCTGATCCGGTCGCCCAGGGGTCGCCGCACGAACAGGTCCAGCCCCCCGCGTCCACCGCACGCGAGGGGTACCCATACGAGCACTGATCAGCCCCCAGGGTCGGGGTCGGCAGACCTGATCGCAGGTCACGCCGACGCCCGTTCCCGGTGACCCGGACGCTGCCGTCCGTCCCGCGGGTTCCGACCCGAATCACCCACGATCTCGATCACCGTCGCGTAGTGCAGCAGCCGGTCCATCGCCGCGCTCGCCAACAGCGGGTCCGCGAACATCGTGTGCCACTCCTCCGTGGCCCGGTTCGAGGTCCAAACCGTGGCGCCACGCTCGTACCGCTGGCGGACCAGCTCGTAGAGGTCCTCGGGTTCCTGGTCGCGCAGCGTGCGCAGGCCGATGTCGTCGACGATCAGAAGGTCCGGTGTGGTGTAGCGCAGCATCTTGCGGTCCCAGCTCGCGTCGGCTCGGGCCGCGCGCAGCGTGTTCAGCAGCTGGACCGCGCTCGTGTACAGCACCGAGTGCCCCAGCAAGCAGGCTCGGTGTCCGATGGCCTGTGCGATGTGGCTCTTGCCGACGCCGGCCCGGCCGACCAGCAGCACGACCTCCTTCCGGCGGACGAAGCCGCAGGTCGCCAGATCGATGACCTTGGCTTTCGGGATGTGGGGGTTGAACGCGAAGTCGAAGTCCTCGAGCGTCTTGCTGGACTCGAAGGACGCGCGCCGCAGGCGCATGTCGAGCTGCTTGCCGTCGCGCCGTTCGACCTCGTCCAGCAGGATCCGGTACAGGAACTCGGCGTGGTCGAGGTTGTCGTCGACGGCCTGGCGGATGCGCAGCTCGAGAGAGTGCAGCACGCCGCTCAGGCGCAGCTTCTTCAGGACGGGGACGAGCTCGTCGGCAGGACTCACGGGACCTCCTCAGTGAACGTTGGGGGTGCGGGCGAACCGCGGGTGGGGCGTGGCAGGGGCCGGCGGCAGAAGCAGCGGATGTCGCGGACGGCCGAGTAGGTGTACGCGCCGTACATCCTCGCGCGGGCGCAGGCCGCGACCGCACGGTCCCGAGGGTGCTTCTCGAGCAGGGTCACGATGGCCTGGACCACCCGGAGTCGCGA